>DXDP01000012.1 GCA_019115445.1 Candidatus Nocardiopsis merdipullorum | reverse complement strand
GATTTCGATCCCCACCGGGGGCGTTTTGCGTCCGTTGTTCGATCCCGGCCCCGGCCCGCACCGGGGCCAGGGGCGCGGCACGATGTTCACGAAAAGCAGGGCGTGGCGCCCGGTCAGCCACCGAAACCGGTCAGGCGCCAGATCCAAGCGCCGATCACAGCACCGATGATCGGACCGACCACCGGGATCCAGGCGTACCCCCAGTCGGAGGTTCCTTTGCCCGGGATGGGCAGCAGCGCGTGCGCGATACGTGGCCCCAGATCACGGGCCGGGTTGATCGCGTATCCCGTGGGGCCACCGAGGGACAGACCGATGGCGAAGACCAGCAGACCGATCAGAAGGGGCGCCAGACCGTTGGCGAACAGTGCGGACAGGTCGGCACCTCCTCGAGACACCGAACCTTCGTGAAAACCGATCCCGACCACACCCAGGAGCAGCATCGCGGTACCGATGATCTCGGTGATGAGGTTGGCCACCGGGTTGCGCACAGCAGGGGTGGTACCGAAAACACCGAGTTTGGTGGTCTTGTCGTCGGTGATGCTCCAGTGCGCGAAATAGACCAGGTACACCAGAACGGCGCCGGTGGCTCCACCGGCCACCTGCGCCAGGAGATAACCGGGCACCTGCGCCCAGGGGAAGTCGCCGATGGATGCCAGACCGAGGGTGACGGCGGGGTTGATGTGACCCCCACTGATGTGACCGATGATGTAGACCGCCATGGCCACCGCCATGCCCCAACCGAAGGTCACCACGATCCAGCCCCCTTGGAAGGACTTGGACCGGGCGAGGGAGACCCCGGCCACGACACCGCAGCCGAGGAGGGTAAGGATCGCTGTTCCGATGAACTCCGCCAGATAGACGGACAGGTCGTCCAACATGAGAGCCTCCGCCCCGTACGGGGCAGTCGGGTCCCGGGCGGCCGAACCCTCCGGAGCCTCCCCAAGGAGTGGGGCAATCAGGCATAATTCGACACACCCGTTACAAGAGATGGGGAGGGGCGCATGGGCGCCCCGGGGTCACGCCCAGGGGTGTCAGCAGGCAGCCGGCTGCCCCTGGGGCGCGGCTCGAGTGCGGGTCTTGCTCAGTCCTCGTGTTCGATCCAGTCGAATGTGCGGTCGACGGCCTTCTTCCAGTTGTGGTATTCCCGTTCACGCTTGGCGGGCTCCATGTCGGGTGCCCACTCGGCGGCCTTGTGCCAGTTGGCACGCAGGGTGTCCATGTCCGGCCAGTAGCCGATGGCGAGTCCGGCGGCGTAGGCGGCGCCCAGGCAGGTGGTCTCGGCAACCATCGGACGCACGACCTCCGTGTCGAGCACATCCGACAGGATCTGCATGAGCAGGTTGTCGGCGGTCATCCCGCCGTCCACCTTCAGGGTCGTCAGATCCATGTGGGAATCTGCGTTCATCGCGTCGACGACCTCGCGGGTCTGCCAGGCCGTGGCCTCCAGGGCCGCCCGGGCGATGTGCCCCTTGTTCACGTAGCCGGTCAGACCGGTCATCACCCCGCGCGCATCACTGCGCCAATGCGGTGCGAACAGACCGGAGAAGGCGGGCACGATGTAGCAGCCGCCGTTGTCCTCCACGGTCAGGGCCAGGGTTTCGACCTCCGGGGCGGTGGAGATCAGGCCGAGCTTGTCCCGCAACCACTGCACCAGGGCACCGGTGACCGCGATGGAGCCTTCCAGGGCGTACACGGCTGCCTCGTCACCGATCTTGTAGCCGAGCGTGGTGAGGAGGCCGTGCTCGGAGGTGACGGGTTCGGTACCGGTGTTCATGACCAGGAAAGTCCCGGTGCCGTAGGTGCCCTTGAGATCACCGGGATCGAAACAGGTCTGACCGAACAGGGCTGCGTGCTGGTCGCCGAGTGCGGAAGCCACGGGCACGCCACTGAGGGGACCACGGCTCTGACCGTAGATCTCGGCCGAAGAACGGATCTCGGGCAGGATCGTGGCGGGGATGTCCATCGCTTCCAGGACGCTCTGATCCCATTCCAGGGTCGCCAGGTTCATCAGCATGGTGCGGCCTGCGTTGCTCACGTCGGTGACGTGGCGCCCGGTCAGCTTCCAGATGACCCAGGTGTCCATGGTGCCGAACAGGACTTCACCGCGTTCTGCGCGTTCACGCAGGCCGTCGACGTTGTCCAGGAGCCAGCGGATCTTGGGCCCGGCGAAATAGGTGGCCAACGGCAGACCACACACGGAACGGAAACGATCCTGGCCCTCGTCCCCACCGAGTTCGCGTATCAGCTGGTCGGTCCTGGTGTCCTGCCAGACGATGGCGTTGTGGACGGGCCGTCCGGTCTCCTTGTCCCAGATGACGGTGGTCTCACGCTGGTTGGTGATGCCGATCGCGGCGATCTGTTCGGGGGTGATGTCACCCTTGCGAAGAGATTCTTGGACGACGGTCTCGACGTTGGTCCAGATCTCCTCGGGGTCGTGTTCGACCCACCCCGGGCGGGGAAAGATTTGTTGGTGTTCGCGTTGGTCCACCGAGACGATGCGTCCGTCCCGGTCGAAGAGGATGCAGCGGCTCGACGTGGTGCCCTGGTCGATCGCGGCGATGTACTGCTGACTCATCGGTGCTCACCTTCAGCTGGGACAACGGTCTGGGAACGCGCGCGAGCCGGGAACTGTAACCGAACACTGCACGGTATTGCCGTACGGGTAGGCGTCAGTTTCATGTCTCCTCACTTTCCCTGTCAAGACCTGCTGAGGCAAAGGTTTTGACGGGGTCACGTGGCGCTTGAGGCAGACCCTTCCAGGATGAGCAGCGCAGTGGGGAGAACACTGTGGAGCGGGTGTGTCGCCTGTGACGAAAGGGAGGCAAGAAAGAGCAGGACGTGCTCTCAGTAAGGGCTCATCCCAAGATCACGGGAGATGGCTCGAGCAGCATCACGCACGTACGAAACCTGTTCCATGTCGGGCACACCCTCGCTGTCACGGAGCCGCTCGACCGCCCCCCGCACGCCGATGGCCCCCACTGTCATGGAACGTCGATCCTTGATGGGGGCGGCGATGGAGACCTCGCCGTCGACGAGTTCCTCCGCCTCCCAGGACCATCCGTCGTCACGGATCTTGGCCAGCTGGCTCGTCAACACCTCGAACGAGGTGATGGTGTGCTTGGTGAAGGACGGCAGAGACACCGGGGCCCGGTCGGCTTCCGCGGGAGCAAGGGTCTCCTCGGGAACCGCCAGGGGATCGAAGGCCATGAGGGCCTTGCCGACCGCGGTGGCGTGCAGGGGAAGCAGCGTGCCCACGTCGAGTATCTGCTGGGTGGCATCGGGCCGGAACACGTGGTGGACCACGAGCACCTGATGTTTGTGCAAGGTGCCGATGCGTACGCTCTCACCGCTGCGTGAGGCCAGTGTGTCGGCCCAGTTCAAGGCACGGGTGCGCAACTCGTTGCCGTCCAGGTAACGCGTGCCGAGGCTGAGCATGCCGCCACCCAGCCGGTAACGGCTCGAATCGGGGTCCTGCTCGACAAAACCCACGTGCTGCAGTGTGCGCAAAATGCCAAGAGCGGTGCCCTTGGGCAGCTCCAGGGAACGGGAGATCTCCGTGAGCCCCAGCCCGTGGGGCCCACTCGCGAGGAGCCGCAGGATGGCCGCGGCCCGTTCGATCGACTGGATGCGACCCGGCATTGCGGTATTACCATTCTCTAGTACGGCAATGTCATACGCTCGATGTTACTACGCTGTGGGGGGAACATCCCAGATCCGTGACGGCCTCGGTGATCGAGCGAGCCGCTTCCTCCACGTCCCGGTCGGTGATGTCCAGGTGTACGACGAGCCGCACCCGATCACCCGAACCCAGGGCCCGGATCCCGTGGCGGGCGAAGGCCTTGGCGTACTCTTCCGCCTCACCCGCGGGTGTTTCCACCAGCACCATGTTCGTGCGTGCTCGTGCGGTGATCCCCGGTAGACCGCTGATCCGCTCGGCGAGCGTGGCCGCACGCGCATGGTCCTCCACCACCCGGTCACGGTGGTGACGCAGGGCATACAGGGCCCCCGCGGCGATGATCCCCGCCTGCCGCATCCCACCGCCCAGCAGTTTGCGACCACGCCGAGCCCTACGGATCGTCTCCGCGTCCCCGGCCAGGGCCGAACCGACAGGGGCACCCAAGCCCTTGGAAAAACACACCGACACCGAGTCGAACCCTTCCGCCACCTGTGCGTGCGGGACCTCCAGGGCGGCCGCGGCGTTCCACAGGCGGGCACCGTCCAGGTGGGAACGCATCCCGTGCGCGCGAGCAAAGGCCGTGACCCGACGCTGCTCGGAAAGCGGCACGACCAGACCGCTGAAGGTGTTTTCCAACCACACCAGACCGGGCTCGGCATGGTGCACATCGCCCTGGGCCCTTGCGTGCCATTCCCGAAGCAACGTGTTGCTCGGCCACGGGTCACCCGAGTACAGCCGTGGCTGGACACGGGACAGGACCGCGGCGGCCGCCTGCTCGCTTCCGATCAGATGGTGCTGCTCGTGCGCCCACACCTCCTGGCCGCTGAGCGTTGCGATGTACAACCCCAACTGGTTGGCCATGTGCCCGGACGGTACGTACATCGCGGCTTCCGTGCCGAGCAGTTCCGCGGTTTCCTCCTCCAAGGTGCGTACGGTCGGATCCTCACCGAACACGTCGTCCCCGACC
>DXDP01000180.1 GCA_019115445.1 Candidatus Nocardiopsis merdipullorum | reverse complement strand
CGGGGGTCACCCGTTCGTGCCGGGCGAGTTCTTGGGCCAGGACGTAGGCACCGACCATGGCCAGGCTGGTGCCTTGCCCCGACAACGGGGAGGCGCAGTAGCCGGCGTCGCCGAGCAGGGTGACGCGCCCCGTGGACCAGTCCTCCATGCGGATCTGGGTCATCGAGTCGAAGTAGAAGTCGGACGCGTGGTCCATGGCGTCCAAGAGTGTGTCGGTCTCCCAGCCGTTGTCGGCGAAGCGCTCCTTGAGGAAGGCTCTTTGCTGTGCGACCGGTTCGCGGTCGATGGTGCCTTCTGCGGACGAGTGCAGGCCGAGGATCACCTTGACGCCGTCGGCGCGCGGTGTCTGGTACATGCCGATGAGTTTGCCCGGGGTGTTGTAGAGCAGCACTTCGCGGTCCAGCCCCAGGTGGTCGGGTGCGGTGAAGATGCTCAGGTGGCCGCCGAGGTCGTGGCGCAGTGGGCCTTCGGGGCCGAAGGCCAGTTCACGGGTGTGGGAGTGCAGACCGTCGGCACCCACGACGAGGTCGAATTCGCGGGGTTCGGATCGTTGGAAGGTGACGCGGACACGGTCCGGTTCCTGTGCAATGTCGACGATGGAGTCGTCGTAGAGGTACTCGGTGTGCGCGGTGGTGGCGGTGTGGAGCAGGTGCACCAGGTCGCCCCGCAGGATTTCGGTGGAGCGTCCGTGTGAGGAGCCGAGGGAGGGGGTGAACCGGAGTGTGCTGTTTCCGTCCCGCCCGAGGAGGGTTCCTCGGTGCATCTGGGTGGAGGCGGCGCGGATGTCGTCGAGGACGCCTGTGCGTTCGGCGACGTCGAGGGCCACTCCGCGCAGGTCGATGGCGTAGCCGCCATTGCGGGGGACGGGTGCTTTTTCGACGACGGTGGCGTCGATGCCGTGGTGGTGGAGCCAGTGGGCGAGGGTCGGTCCCGCGATACCGGCGCCGGAGACGAGGACGGTGCGTACTGCGGGCATGTGTTGTTCTCCCTCGGTCTTTCCTTCGACCTCTTCGAGGTTTCACGGTAGGCAGGTTACTTGCCGGCCGTCAAGTAACTTACCTGTCGGAAGGTTACCGACCGACCGGTTCTCGGTAGACTGCCCGACGAGCCGGTGACCGACGGAAGGGAATGTGCGTGTCCAGGGTGCGGGTCGACACAAAGACCGAGATCAGGAAAGTGGCCCTGGAACTGTTCGCACAGCAGGGGTTCGACAGGACGAGCCTGAGGGAGATCGCCGAACGCCTCGACATCACCAAGGCGGCGTTGTACTACCACTATCCGTCCAAGAACGACCTGCTCCGGGCGATCGTGACCCCCTTGGCGGACGATCTCCGTGCGCTCGTGGAACGACATGGGCCGGACCCGCAGGACGGTGAACCCCTGGCGAACCCGAAGGCGCTGCTGTACGACTACTTCGACGTGTGCGTGCGACACAGCGCCATGCTGATCGCGGTGATCAACGACGTGGGGGCACTCAGCCGGTCCGGCCTGATCGAGGTACTCCTCGATCGGCGTCTTCGCCTGGATGCCCTCCTGGCTGGAGAGGGCTCACACGTCTCCGACAGGTTGGGCGCCGTGATCGCCCTGGGTGGCATCCAGGACGCCGCGGTACTGCTCTCCGCAGCAGAGGTCGGCGCCCATCGGGAAAGGGTCGTGGGCATCGCCCTGGCGGCGCTGGAGGCCGGAACTTCCTCGATGGACTAGACCAATTTCCGGGGTCGGACGCGATCTTCGCGAGGGTTGGTCGCTAGGCTGTTTCCCCGGGGGATCGGCCCGCTCGTCGTCCACAACGAACCCCCGGAGGTCGGGGTGCCCTCACGAACACGCGCCGGTCTCCACGCGGGTCATGAACCAGTGGTTCCGAAGAAACCGAAGATACGGAGAACACCGTGGCGTCCATCGAGTCAGTACAGGCGCGGGAGATCATCGACTCCCGGGGCAACCCGACGGTCGAGGTCGAAGTCCTGCTCGACGACGGGACCATCGAACGCGCCGGGGTGCCCAGCGGCGCCTCCACCGGCCAGTTCGAGGCCGTTGAGCTGCGTGACGGCGGCGACCGCTACGGCGGCAAGGGGGTCACCAAGGCGGTGACCGCGGTCAACGACGAGATCGCCGACGAACTGGTCGGCCACGCCCCCGACGAGCAGCGCCTCATCGACCGCTCGATCATCGACCTCGACGGCACCCCGGACAAGTCCCGATTCGGGGCCAACGCCATCCTGGGTGTCTCCCTGGCCGTGGCCAAGGCCGCGGCGGCCGAGGCGGGACTGCCGCTGTTCCGCTACATCGGGGGGCCGAACTCGCACGTGCTGCCCGTGCCGATGATGAACATCCTCAACGGTGGCGCGCACGCCGACAGCAACGTCGACATCCAGGAGTTCATGGTCGCACCGATCGGTGCGTCGACCTTCGCCGAAGCCCTGCGTTGGGGCACCGAGGTGTACCACTCCCTGAAGGCGGTGCTGAAGTCCCACGGGCTGGGCACCGGTGTGGGTGACGAAGGTGGCTTCGCACCGAACCTGGACAGCAACCGTGCGGCCCTCGACCTGATCGTGGAGGCCATCGAAAAGGCCGGTTACACCCCCGGCCGGGACATCGCCCTGGCGTTGGACGTGGCCGCCACCGAGCTGTTCGCCGACGGTGTCTACACCTTCGAGGGCAAGCCGCGTTCCGCCGAGGAGATGACCGCCTACTACTCCGAGCTGGTGGCCGACTACGACCTCGTGTCGATCGAGGACCCGCTCGACGAGGAGGACTGGGACGGCTGGAAGAAGCTGACCGAAAAGCTGGGCAAGAGGGTGCAGCTGGTCGGTGACGACCTGTTCGTGACCAACCCCGAGCGGCTCCAGCGCGGGATCGACACCGACACGGCCAACTCCTTGCTGGTGAAGGTCAACCAGATCGGCACCCTCACCGAGACCCTGGACGCGGTGAGCCTGGCCCAGCACAGCGGTTACACGGTGATGATCAGCCACCGCTCCGGTGAGACCGAGGACACCACCATCGCCGACATCGCGGTGGCCACCAACGCCGGGCAGATCAAGACCGGTGCACCGGCGCGCAGTGAGCGGGTCGCCAAGTACAACCAGCTGCTGCGGATCGAGGAGGAGCTCGACGACGCCGCCTCGTACGCGGGCGTGTCGGCCTTCCCCCGCTTCACCGCGCGCAGCTAGTCTGCCCCAGTGTCCCGTGAATCCCGAAAGCCCCCGGCAAAGGGCAAGAAGACAGCCAAGTCCGACCCGTCCACCAGAGGTCGGGCGGGCCGTGGTGCAGGGAAAACGGGACCTGCGAGCAAGGGCACGGGCCGCACCCGGCAACGGGCGCGGCCCGCGCTCACCGGGCGTGCCGCGATCCTGGCCCTGGTGGTCTGCGTGATCGCGCTGTCGTTGGCCTATCCGCTGCGTGAATACGTGATGCAGCGTGCTCAGCTCGCTCAGTTGCAGGAGGAGCGGGAGCACATGGAGGACAGCGTCCAAGAACTGGAACAGCGGTCCTCGGAACTGTCCCAGGAGGAGTACGTGGAGCGTGAGGCACGTACCCGTCTGCACTATCAGTACCCGGACGAGATCGCCTACATCGTGGTGCGACCGGACGCCGACATCGACGCCGACGCCGAAGGTGAGCCCGCCGAGCCCTGGTTCAGCCAGTTGTGGCGCTCCGTCGAGGAGGCCGACGATCCTCGTCCGCACGCCGACTGACCCGCGCTCCGAGGCGCCGTTTCTTCGATGGTGTGGCGGGGCCGGCCGCCGGACTATGCTGGACCGGTCATGACTTGCGCAGATCAGCCCGTCTCGGGGCACACCGACGGATCCGTGGCCGAACGCGACGTTGCCGCCATCGAACATCAACTCGGCAGGACACCGCGAGGGGTGCGTGCGACAGCTCACCGCTGTCCGTGTGGCCTGCCGGACGTGGTGCGTACCGCCCCCCGGCTGGAAGACGGTACTCCGTTCCCGACCTTGTACTATCTGACCTGCCCGCGTGCGGCCGCGGCCGTCGGCCGACTGGAGAGTGCGGGCCTGATGCGCCGGATGCAGGAGCGGTTGGGGGAGGACCCCGAACTGCAAGAGTCCTACACCGAAGCACACGAGTCCTATCTGGCCGAACGTGCCGAGCAGGCGCGGGCCGACGGTGTGGAGCCGCTGCCCGAGGGGATGCAGAGCACCGGTGGTATGCCGACCCGGGTCAAGTGTTTGCATGCTCTGGTCGCCCACGAGTTGGCGGTGCCCGGTGCCAATCCGTTCGGTGCCGAGGCCTTGGCCGAGCTGGGCCCCTGGTGGGACAAGGGGCCGTGCGTGTGCGTGGACGACCAGGACGACTCCGAAGAGAACAAGGGGAACCGGCCATGAGCGGTGTCGCGGCGATCGACTGTGGGACCAACTCGATCAGGCTGCTGATCGCCGACGTCGTACACATCGACGGTGACGAGGTGCAGGTCGTGGACGTCGACCGGCGGATGGAGATCGTGCGCCTGGGACAGGACGTGGACAAGACCGGGGCCTTTGCCCCCGAAGCACTGGAACGCACGTTCGGTGCGCTGCGCGAATACGCCGAGGCGATCGAGGCCTACGGCATCCCGTTGGGCCCGGACGGGGTGCGGATGGTCGCCACGAGCGCGACGCGTGATGCGCGCAACCGTCAGGTGTTCGTGGACGGGGTCCGCGAGATCCTGGGTGTGGAGCCGGAGGTCGTGACAGGGCTGGACGAGGCCGAGCTGTCCTTCGTGGGTGCCACGGCGGAGCTCGAGGCCGAGGCGGACGAGGGTGGTGGGGGACACCCGTCTCCGTTCCTGGTCGTGGACATCGGTGGTGGGTCG
Source organism: Candidatus Nocardiopsis merdipullorum (assembly GCA_019115445.1). Classification (GTDB taxonomy): domain Bacteria; phylum Actinomycetota; class Actinomycetes; order Streptosporangiales; family Streptosporangiaceae; genus Nocardiopsis; species Nocardiopsis merdipullorum. Next base: position 4,779 of record DXDP01000180.1, on the reverse strand, counting down.
ACCGAGTTCGTCCTGGGTCATGGCCCCGAGACGAACGAGTTGATCCGTGCGTCCTTGTCGGTGGACGTGGGGTGTGTGCGTATGGCCGAGCGGCATCTGCACGACGATCCACCGTCCGAGGAGCAGGTCGCGGCGGCCACGGCCGACATCGATGCGATGTTGGACCAGGTGGAAAAGACCGTCCCTTTGCGTGAGGCGGGGTCGGTGGTGTGTGTGGCGGGTACCGCCACCACGGTCGCGGGGATGGCACTTGACCTACCCGAATACAATGCGGAGAGGATCCATGGCACCGCGGTCGGTGTGGCCGACCTCGACCGCATCAGCGCGGAGCTGCTGAAGGCCACCGCGATGGAACGTGCGGAGATCGGAGTCATGCATCCCGGGCGGGTGGACGTGATCGGCGCCGGTGCGCTGATCTTGTCCCGGGTGGTGGCGCGCACGGGCGCGGATCACTTCATCGCCAGTGAGCACGACATCCTCGACGGCACGGCTTGGAGTCTTGTCGTCTAGGAAGGCTTGCGCAAGGGTCTTTCGGGGCCCCCCACAAGGGACCTACGGGTGAGTCCCGTCACCGACGAAAACCTTGTGAAAGCATTCACAGGTAGTGTGAGCTGGGGAAACGCTGCCCAGGTGGGGCGTGAAGTGGTGAGAAGGGAGCGCTTTGTGAACCTTCTCGTCGGCAAAGGCTTGTGAAAGAATGCACAAGCAAGCATCGGGTGACCGAAGAACCGTTAGGGCGGGAAATGCAATGACCGAGAGCAGGAATTACCGGCTGGTGCACGGCGGAGGGGACACCGCGAAGATCCCACACGTCCTCATCGTCGGTGGTGGTTACCTCGGGATGTACACCGCTAAACGGTTGGAGAAGAAGCTCGGCGCCGGAGAGGCCCGAATCACCGTCGTCGACCCGAACTCCTACATGACCTACCAGCCGTTCCTTCCCGAGGCCGCGGCGGGCAGCATCTCCCCGCGCCACGTGGTCGTGCCGCTGCGCAAGGTCTTCGACCGGGTCCGGGTCCTGGGCGGCCGGGTCGTGCGCATCGACCACGGTGAACGCACCGTCCGCTATGAACCCAACGAGGGCGAACCCGAGACCATCGCCTACGACCACCTGGTGATGGCCGCCGGTGCCGTCTCGCGCACCCTGCCCATCCCGGGCCTGGCCGAGTGGGGGATCGGCATCAAGACCGTGGAGGAGGCGGCACACCTTCGCAACCACGTGCTCAGCAGGTTGGCCATCGCCGACTCCACCGATGACGAGGCCACCCGTCGCAAGGCCCTGAACTTCGTGTTCGTCGGGGGCGGCTTCGCCGGTGCCGAGGCCGTGGCCGAACTGGAGGACATGGTCCGCGACGCGGTCCGGGTCCACCCCTCCATCAAGCAGGAAGAAGTGAACTTCTACCTGATCGAGGCGGCCGACAAGATCCTGCCCGAGGTCGGCCCCCAGGTGGGGGAGAAGTCCCTCAACCAGCTGCGTCGCCGTGGCATCGACGTCCGACTGGAGACCTTCCTGGAGTCGGCGGTCGACGAACACATCGTGCTCAGCGACGGTACCGAGTTCGACGCGGGCACCCTGGTGTGGACCGCGGGTGTCAAACCCAGCCCGGTCGTGGCTGCCAGTGACCTGCCCCTGGGGCCCAAGGGCCACGTCGACACCAGCGAGTACTTGACCATCAACGGCGTGGAGAACGCCTTCGCCGGTGGTGACAACGCCCAGGTGCCCGACGGCCGGGAGGGCTTCTACCCGCCCAACGCCCAGAACGCGGTGCGTATGGCAACGGTCCTGGCGGACAACGTCATCGCCACCTTGCGTGGTAGGAAGCTGACCCCCTACCGGCACAAGAACCTCGGTGCGGTCGCCGGTCTGGGTGTGGGCAAGGGCGCCGCACAGCTGTTCGGGAAGATCAAGCTGACCGGTCGCCCGGCCTGGTACGCACACCGCACCTACCACCTGATGGCCGTGCCGACCTTCAACCGCAAGCTGCGGGTGTTGGCGGACTGGACCCTGGGCCTTTTCCTGCGCCGTGATTTCGCGGCGCTCCCGGACATGGCCCAGCCACGTCAGGCCTTCGAGGCGGCCAGCAAGGCCCAGGTGGAGAACGGACGTCTCCTGCGTCGGGTGAGCTGAGCCAGGACACAGCAAAAGGGGCACCTCTTCCCGCGAAGCCGGTCGTTTCGTGGCCTGAACCGGCCAAGCTGCGGCAAAGTGGGCAATCACCCCAGCCGGTATGATGGTCATGCCCTCGTAGCCCAACGGTAGAGGCAGGCCCCCTAAAAGGGTCACAAGTGTCGGTTCGAATCCGACCGAGGGTACGACCTTCCCGCAGCTCTCACGAGCGGTGCGGGGCCTGCTGCTCCATGAGCAGCTGCAGCTGGGTGAACAGCCGCTCCTCCGGATCGTGCAGGTCGAGTCCGCTGATCGACGCGGCCCGACGTATCCGGTAGCGCAGCGTGTTGGGGTGGATGTGCAGCCGCTCGGCGGCTGCCCGGGCATCGCCGAAGACCTCCAGGTAGGTCAACAGGGAACGCACCAGATCCGTACCTGCGGTGCGGTCGTACTCGAGGAGGCGACCGACCCGCGGGTCGCGCAGGGAAGGGTCCGTGCGCAGGAGGGCGAGGCTCTCGCTGACAAGGACCCGCGAACGCACGTCGGAGATGGTGGCCACCTCCCGGCCTGGGACCCCGTCCGGATCGCGGTGTATCGCGTCCAGGATCCGGTCCGCCTCGGCCCGGGACTCGGACACATCCCCCAGCCGCTCCACCAGGGAGCCGACCGCGGCGTGTACCTGCAGGCCCAGCGTGGCGCGCGCGGCCGACACCGTCTTACGGGTCAGTGCCAGTACGGACCGTTCGACACCTCGCCGGTCCTTCTGCTCCCCGGCCAGGTCCGGCAGGAGTACGTACACGCGTCCCTCCAGTTCGGTGACCAGGGAACCACGCCGGTAGGCGGCGGTGTGCACCGACACCAGGTCGATGAGCCCACGTCTGCGCAGTGCACGTTCGGGCCGGTCGGGGGGCCCTTCCTCGGCACCCGCGGAAGGTTCGCCCTGCTCCAGGGCGAAGGCCACCACCAGGGCACCACGGTCGGAACGCACCTCCACCGTGTCGGCGAGCGCACCGGCGTCGATACGCCCCTCCAACAGGCTCGACAGCAGGTCCTCACGCAGCCGTAGCCCGGCACTGGTACGGGTGCGCTGCCGGATCATGTGCAACGCGGTGGTGCGGGCCGCGCCCAGAAGGGCCTCCTCGGCGTGTTCGGCCAACGGCCGATCACCCTCCTGCACCCAGATGGTGCCCAGGGGTTGGCGTCCGGCGTGGATACCGATCGCGAGGCGGCGGCGGATGCCCAGTTCGGGGTGTTCGTCGATGTGCACGACCTCCTCCCCGGAGCGCAGTTTGGCGAACACACCCCACTGACGGAGCAGGGCCAGGTAGGACTCGGGGCCACGCCGACCCAGGACCGACAGGCGACGCAGTTCGTCGACCTCGGCGCCGCTGGAGTAGGCCAGGACCCGGCTGGCGGAGTCCTCGATGCTCACCAGGCCCCCGGTGAGCCGGGCGATGGTCTGGGCCATGGAGAACAGGTCACCACCGGCCTCGGTCAGGTCCTCGGCGGTGGTGAGACGTGCATCGTCGACGATGCTCCGACACACCGACTGCAGTTGGTCCCACCGCACCTCCGGGCGGACCGCGAGCAGTGTCACCCCCGCCTCCCGGGCCTCCCGGCGCAGTGTTTGCAGTTCGTCGTCCCCACGACGCGGGGCACCGCTCTGGGGGGAGCGGAGCTCTTCCACGGGGCCGGCGGTCTTCACCGCCACGGCGGTCGCGCCCTGCTCGGCAAGGGCACGCAACAAGTGGCGGGCAAGCACCCCCCGCACCCCGATGAGCAACACCAGGTCTCCGGGACGTGACTCCGCCTTGTCCTCGGGGTCGGCGATGACGACATTGTCCACCTGAACATCGAGCCCCTGGGGAGCGGTGGCCACGTCCACGACCGGGTCCCCCAGGGCCAGGAGCAACCTGCGCAGTGACAGCCCCGACCCCTCTTCCTCTTCAAAACCATGTTGACCAGCGGATACGTCGTGATCAGCAAGGTGCGGGAATGAATTGTCGGACGGATGTCCTCCGGGGCCCGGTTCTGGGGTGTCAGTACTCATATGGATCCCCTCTTGTCCTGAAGAACAAAAATGGCGGGCGAAGAGTGGCCCGCTCCACAAAGTGGAGGTGTCCGGACTTTGAGATCGTGGCATCGACCAGCCCTGCGCGGACAGGGACATTCTTCCAGGGAGGTACCCCCATGGACGCCGTGACCGATGTTCCTCGTCCGGTGAACGAACCGGTCCTGTCGTACGCGCCCGGCAGTCCCGAGCGCGCCGAACTCTTGGCCGTACTGGAGGAACTCGGCCGTGAACCCGTCGAGTTGCCGATGCGGATCAACGGCAAGAGCCCGATGGGCCGGGGAGAACCCATCGACGCTGTACGCCCGCACGACCACGCCTCCGTGCTCGGCACCATGCGTAACGCCACACATGACGACGCGCGCGAGGCCGTCGCCGCTGCCAAGGCCGCCGCACCCGCATGGCGTGCGATGTCCTTCGACGATCGCGCCGCCATCATCCTGCGCGCCGCCGAGCTTCTGTCCGGTCCCTGGAGGGCGACCGTCAACGCCGCCACGATGCTCGGCCAGTCCAAGACGATCCAGCAGGCAGAGATCGACTCCGCCTGTGAACTCATCGACTTCTGGCGCTTCAACGTCTCCTACGCCCGCGACCTCATCGC
>DXDP01000179.1 GCA_019115445.1 Candidatus Nocardiopsis merdipullorum | reverse complement strand
GACCTGCTCCGGAAGGGGACGGTGGAGCCGCTCTTCACCGTCCCCCGCACAATCGGAGCCGCCGGAGTCCGGGGAGCCACTCACCCCTGTCCCGCCGTGTTCCCGGACGAAGGGGCAGAGTCCGACCGAGCAGCATCGGGGCGCGCGACGATCTCCACGGCGTCGGTGGCACCACACCAACGGCAGCGCACCTGCTCCACGGTCTCCGACAGCACGGTGCTCTCCTCGATCTGGCCCCGACCCGACAGTTCCAGGTGAAGATAGTCCTGGGAGCGGACGGTGCGGGTCACGTCGAAACGGGTGAGGTTGCCGCACCCGGTGCACCGCCACCGTTCGGTGTCGTTCGGCATGGCGATCGCCACGTCTTCCTCCTTGCGTCGTGTTCGTCACGGTACGGGCCGGATGACCCATCCCCCCATCTTCCCACGGGGCGGGTCGGACACCGTCCCGGACGTATACGGTCGTTGCCCGCGGCTACTCTGACCGCGTGGTTCGACAGTCCAAGACGCCCGTGGGCGTTCAGACCGACATCGGGGATCTGGGTACCCCGCTGTCCGGGGTCACCTTTGTCGTGCTGGACCTGGAGACCACCGGTACCAGCCCCACGTCTTCCCGGATCACCGAGATCGGGGCGGTCAAGGTACGCGGGGGCAAGATCGTCGCCGAGTTCAGCACACTGGTCGACCCCGAATGTCCCGTCCCGGCCGAGATCACGTTGCTGACCGGGATCACCCGGTCCATGGTGGCCTGTGCACCTCCCGTGCAAGAGGTCCTGCCGGACCTGTTGGCCTTTCTCGACGACGGTGAGGCAACAACCGCCCTGGTCGCCCACAATGCTTCTTTCGACGTCGGTTTCCTCAAGACAGCTTGTGAACGCCACGGGTATGTCTGGCCCGACCCGCCGACCGTGGACACCCTGCGTCTGGCTCGCATCGTGCTGTCCAAGGGCGAGACCCGTAATCACCGGCTCAAGACCGTGGCCACCCATTTCGGAGCCGCGAACCTCCCCAACCACAGGGCCTTGGACGACGCCCGTGCCACCGTCGAGGTTCTCCACGGCCTTCTGGCACGTCTTGGGCCCATGGGGGTGCACAGCCTGGAAGAACTGCGTTCGGTGAGCAGGCCGGTCACCAGGGCTCAGCAGGCCAGACGTCATTTGGCCGAAGGGTTGCCCGAAAAACCCGGTGTGTACATGTTCACCGATGCACAGGGAGCGTGTCTCTACGTCGGTAAGAGCGTCAATCTGCGCCGTCGGGTCCGCTCCTACTTCACCGCCGCGGAGAACCGTCGACGCATTCGCGAGATGGCCGCCCTGGTGGAGGGGGTCATCCCCGTGGTGTGCGACACCGAACTCGAAGCCGCGGTCCGGGAACTGCGTCTCATCGCCGAACGCAAACCACCCTTCAACCGACGCTCCCGCAACCCTGAACGGGCATGCTGGGTCACCCTCACCCCCGAGAACTATCCCCGCCTGTCGATCGTGCGCTCGATCCGGGACGACGGGGCTCCTTACCTGGGTCCCTACAGATCCTCCAAGGAGGCAGAACGAGCCGAAGAAGCGCTCCTGTCGGTCTTCCCACTGCGTCGATGCACGCATTCCTTCGCGCCCCCGGAACAGCCCGTGGCCCCTTGCGTACTCGCCCAACTGGGCCGGTGCGGAGCTCCCTGCGACGGCACCGAATCCCTCGATGCCTACACCGCCCATGCCGAGGCCACTCGCAAAGCCATGACCACCGACCCCGCCGCAGTGGTCGACGCACATACCGTGCGCATCGGGGAGCTCGCCGCAGAACTGCGCTACGAGGAAGCGGCCGTCCACAGAGATCGGCTCACCGCATTCCTGCGAGGAGCCCGCAGCTTCCAACGCCTGAGCGCCATCACAGCCGTCCCCCACCTGGTCGCCGCTCGCCGGGGCTCCACCGGCTGGGAGACCTGCGTGGTACGCCACGGCCGATGGGCCGGCGGGGCACTCCTGCGCCCGGGCACCGACCCTGCCGCGTTCCTGGCCTCTCTCGTGGCCACCGCCGAGTACGTACCCGCCGGACACGGTCCGGTGCCCCGCGCCACCGCGGCCGAGACCGATCTGATTTTGAACTGGCTCTCCGACCCGGCCACCCACCTCGTCGAGATCGACGGGGAATGGACATGCCCGGTGCGAAGCGCCGAAGCACACACCGAGATGACACACTGGGCGTATGGCCGCGCTACCGCTCAATGACGATTATCCGGTTCGCCGGGCCCCCGTCGTCGCCTATGCGCTGATCGCAGCCAACGTCCTGGTGTACCTGACAGCGCCTCAGGCCGCCACGGCAGTGTGGTACTCGCCGGACTTCATCGAGCGCTTCTGCTCCATCCAGGACTACTTCATGCGCTGGGGAGCGGTCCCCGCCGAACTGCTGGGGACGGTCGAACGAGCCGAGCCCCTGGTGCACCAGTGCGGCCCGGTCGAGCACAAATCCGTGTGGTTCTCCCTGTTCAGTTCGATGTTCGTGCACGGTGACGCCATGCACCTGCTCGGAAACATGGTGTACCTCTTCGTCTTCGGTCCGGTGGTGGAGGACCGGATCGGCCGCGTGCGCTTCGCCGTCCTGTATCTGGTCACCGGTTTGGCGGCCGCGTTGGGGCACATATTGACCGACATGGACGGCACGATGCCGATGGTGGGAGCCTCCGGTGCGATCTCCGGTGTGCTGGGTGCCTACCTGATCGTGCAGTTCCGCAGCAAGGTCACCACTTTGGTCTTCGTGGTCATCCCGATGCGTCTGCCGGGCTGGGCCCTGGTCGGAAGTTACTTCGTCCTTCAGTATCTTCTCTACGTCACGACTTCGAACACCGCCGGCGCGGAGTCCAATGTCGCCTACGCCGCGCACGTGTACGGCTTTCTCGCCGGGGTGCTCACGGGACTGGTGGTCCACCGGCTGCGATGGCGCTCCGGGGCGCGGCTTTCCGACGTCCACTAGGGGTGCTCGCACTTGTGTGCACTGTCCCGTACCGACCAGCCCTGGAGGCACAGTGATCACCGCGATCGTCATGATCAAGGCCGACATCCACCGCATCCCCGAGGTCGCTGCGGCGATCGCCGACATCGAAGGGGTCAGCGAGGTCTACTCGGTCACCGGCCAGGTGGATCTCATCGCCATGGTGCGTGTGCGCCGCCACGAAGACCTTGCCGAGGTGATCCCCGGCCGGGTGAACAAGACACCGGGTGTGCTCTCCTCCGACACCCACATCTCCTTCCAGGCCTACTCCAGACACGACCTGGAGTCCGCCTTCGCGTTGGGCTGGTGACGACCGACAAGTCACACCGAACGAACGGGCGTCCCGGCGACCGCCGGGACGCCCGAGGGCGAGCGCTTCAGTGGGTCTTGGCCTGCCCTTGGCTGCTCTCCACCCAGGCGGCCAGGGTGTGCTCTGCGGACCCACTGTCCACCGCCGCCTTTGCACGTTCGTAGCCCCGCTGCACGGCGTCGAGCAAGGAGTCCTCCACCCCCTCCACGGCGGCCAACGCGGCGCCTGCATTCAACAGGACGGCATCGCGGACCGGGCCGGTGCGTCCGGCGACCAGATCGCGTACCGCCTGTGCATTGAACTCCACGTCACCGCCGGACAGTGCCCCCGGTGCCGAACGCGGGATACCCAGATCGGCCGGGTCGAGGACCTCTCGGTGGGCCTTGCCCTTGTGCACCACCCAGACGGTGGACGTGGACGCGGTCGTCAACTCGTCCAGGCCGTCGTCGCCGCGAAAGACCAGGGCCGAGGTGCCACGGCGGGCGAACACACCGGCGATGACCTCACACATGCGTTCGTCGAACACCCCGACGGCCGAGGCGGTCGTCTGCGCCGGGTTGGTCAGCGGCCCCAGGAAGTTGAAGACGGTCGGTACCGCCAACTCACGGCGGGGTTTGGCGGTGAATCGGAACGAGGGGTGGAAGACCGGAGCGAAGCAGAAGGTGATCCCCGTTTCCTCGGCCACCTGGACGGTCAGCTCCGGAGGCAGGTCCAGGACCACACCCAGGCGTTCCAACACGTCCGCGGTGCCACAGGAGGAGGATGCGGCACGGTTGCCGTGCTTGATCACGCGTGCACCCGCAGCAGAGGCCACGATCGCTGCCATCGTGGACACGTTCACCGTGTGTGCCCGATCACCACCGGTTCCGACGATGTCCAGGGTCGGGCCGGAGACATCGATCCGGACGGCGTTGTCGAGCATGCCCTGCGCCAGACCGGTCACCTCCGAGACGCTTTCTCCCTTGGCCCTCAGGGCCACCGCGAAACCGGCGATCTGGGAGTCCGTCGCCGATCCGGACATGATCTCGTTCATCGCCCATTCGGTGTCCGCCACGCTGAGGCCCGACCCTTCGAGCAGGGTGGTGATGAGGTGGGACCAGGTGCGCTCGGAAGCGGCGGAACGTTCATCGAAAGAATGAGCTGGGATGTTCATGTTCGACTCCACAGGGCGATGGGTGGGACACGGTGAAGAACCGGGGACGAGGGGACGGGAGGCCTTTACCGGGGCGAACCCGTGGCATCCACTTCAGGGATGTGGCCGAAATGTCGAAGGACACCATCGCTCGATGTCGATCCCGTGGTGAAGCCCGCTCGGCACGGTGTGACCTCGCATGTTCTTGTCGCCGTGGTCGCTCGGACCGTGTCCGTGTCGCACGTGTGTCACCCGCTGAGTGCCGTTGAGCGTTGACGCATCAGTTCAGCCAGTGATTCGGCCAGGGCAACAGGGTCGATCGGGTGGCTGATGACCTGTTCTGCACCGGACCAGGTCCCGAGCCAGCCGTCGTCGCGTCGACCCACCAGGAGCAGGATCGGCGGGCCACGGAAGATTTCGTCCTTGACCTGACGGCACAGACCGATACCACCGACAGGGGCGGCCTCGCCGTCGAGGATCGCCACGTCGATGCGGGCCGTGGGCTCCTTGTTCTCCAGCTCACGGAGGACGACGGGTGCGGTGGCGCACTCGACGAACTCCACCTTGGGCACGTCCGCGGCGGGCCGGCGACCGATCGCCAGCCGGATCTGCTCACGGGTGTCGGCCTTGTCGCTGTAGACCAGCACTCGCATCCTGGCGCTCGTGTTCGTGTCGCTGACCACCATCGCGCAACCGTCCCATCACGTCGGTCCGCGGCCGCTCACCGTGGATGTGCGGCCGAGGGGTTCGTTGGCTGTCCACCCCCGACTGTATTGCCTTGTGTCCCTTCGTGCCCAGGTGGGCCCGGGAGCCGTCGGCGGGTGAGACTTTCGCCACCAGCGCAAAGTCGTCCTCACGCCTCTTCCGGTTCACCGTCCAGACCCTTGTGTTGCGCGAACGTAACAATTTCGTTGCTCCGGTGTTGATGTGGTGGCGGTCGGGGGGTGTCCTGCTGGGGGCGCGAACGCCGTGACTGCCCAGGTTTCCGGCTGCACGGCCGCCTGCGCACGCCGAATTGTTGCTCTGGGTGCTCGATGCGCTACAGTAACGCCCTGATCACGGGCAGGCTGCGGAACAGGTCCTGACGGACGACCGATCCTGACACTGATCCGTCGCTTTTCGGGGGGTCGAGTACGGACCGGCGCGGGATGCCGTAATAATGCTCCCGTGGCGACAGCAACCGCGAACCTCAATTCAGTACCGACACCAGCACATGGTGTGGCAAAGCGTCCTGACCTGGTGAGCGTTGGCATCATCGTTTGGTTGGCCAACGAGCTCATGTTTTTCGCTGCGCTGTTCGCGATGTACTTCACCATCCGATCAGTGATCACCGGGAACCCTGACCTCGGGACATGGCCGGGAGCCGACCTGAACGTGCCGTGGGCTCTGACCATCACCGTGGTCCTTGTGGCTTCCAGCTTCACCTCGCAGTTCGGCGTTTGGGCCGCAGAGCGTGGGGACGTCAAGAAGCTACGCATGTGGTTCTTCATCACGTTCTTCATGGGACTGTTCTTCATCTCGGGGCAGGCCTATGAGTACTACGAGCTCCTCACCGTCGAGGGCCTGACTCTGCAGTCGAGCCCCTACGGGTCGGTGTTCTTCCTGACCACGGGATTCCACGGACTTCACGTCATCGGTGGGTTGATCGCGTTCCTGATCATGCTGGGACGCACGTACGCCGCGAAGCGCTTCACTCACCAGCAGGCAACCAGCGCGATCGTCGTGTCCTATTACTGGCACTTCGTCGACGTCGTCTGGGTCGCTTTGTTCATCTCCATCTACTTCATTCAGTAACCCGAAACGGGGAAACCGTGAAATGGATTACCGCGCGGCGACGGCATCCCCTCGCGGGGTATGTCGTCGTCATCCTCGCGCTGACCCTGTTCGGCGCGGGGTACGCAGCCCTGGCACCCAACGCCGACGAGGCTCGGGCACAGGCCCTTGCCTCCGACGCTCCGTCACCGGAAGACGTGGACGTCGCCGAGGGCAATCAGATTTTCGACCAGACCTGTGCGAGCTGCCACGGTGATGACGGCTCGGGTACGCCGACAGGACCGGACCTGAGGGAAGTCGGCTCCGCGTCGATCAACTTCCAGGTCAGTACCGGACGCATGCCGTCCATGGACCCGGACAACCAGATGCCGCGCAGGGCCATGGTCATGTCCAACGAGGACCTGGCCAATCTGGTCGCCTATTACGACGAGGAGATCAGGCAGGGAGAAGCAGGCCACGACGTGCCGTACGAGGTGCCCGGCCAAATGCCGAGACTCGACGACTACCTCGGCGCCGTCGACCGGGACGACCACGAGGACGAGGAGGCCTACCAGGCTGCACTCGAAGAGGCAGAGGCCGAGTTCGAGAGTGAGCTCGAGGACTACCAGGCCGAGTACGACGCCTACATCGAAGGCGCCGAAGACACCGACATGGGCATGAAGCTCTACCTGACCAACTGCGCGCACTGCCACAGCTGGTCCGGTGGTGGCGGTGCCCTCACCGACGGCCGCTGGGCCCCGGACATCCATGACGCATCTCCTCGCGAGATCTACGAAGCCATGGTCAGTGGCCCCGGCGCCATGCCGTTGTTCAGTGACGGTGTCATCAGCCCCGAGGAGAAGCAGGAACTCATCTCCTACGTGAAGACCCTCCAGGCCGAACCGAACACCGGTGGCGTTTTCGCCCTGGGACGCGTCGGGCAGGTCGCCGAGGGATTCATCGGGTGGACCGTGGGTCTTTCCCTGATCGTGGCCTGCGCGATCTGGATCACCGCGAAGCAGCGTGCCCATGACTGAGAACAACAAGAATGACCGCACCGAGGACGGGTCCGACAAGCCCGAGCGCGTTGTCGGTACCCCGTCAGCAACGACGGAAGAGCGCGTCGTGAGCGACGCGTCGACCGAGGAGCAGAACGGCCACGACGGCCCCTATGCGGCCTCGGAGACGCAGACGCACCCGGAGGAACAGCAACGACGGGGCGAAAAGCTTGCGTCTTTGTGGTTCACCATCGCCACGATCGCCGGCATCGGTTTCGTCGTGTCGTACTTCCTCTTCCCGCCCAACGCGGCAGGGGAGCCCTCGATCGCGAACCCGCAGATCGGCCAGTACTCGAACATGCTGCTGGGTGGCACGCTCACCCTTGCACTGTTCGGTATCGGTGCCGGTATGACTGTGTGGTCCCGCAACGTGATGCCGCAATACGAGGTGCACTCGCCCTACGACGAACTTCCTTCCGAGGAAGAGGAGAAGGGCTCCTTCAGCGAGTTCTTCATGAAGAGTGCCGACGAGAGCGGCTTCACCAAGCGTCCGCTGATGCGGCGGACGCTCATCGCGGCGATGCTCCCGCTGGGTATTGCTCCTGTCGTGCTGCTGCGCGACCTGGGGCCCCTGCCCGGGAACGTCCTCAAGGAAACCCCGTGGCGGAACGGTCGACGTATGTTCGTCGAGGGCACCGACCGTGAGCTCAGGGTCGAGGACATGGAGAACGATCCCAACGGGATGATCTCCGCCCTGCCCGCGCTCGTCGACGAGGACTACGAGCACGGGATCAGCATGGACGACCAGGCCAAATCCGTGATCTTGTTGATCAAGGTCCCGGAAGAGGACTGGAAGCCGAGCATGACCGAGCACACCGAGAAGGACCAGGAGCAGGGCCGTGACGAGGCCCGCATCAACTGGACGCACGACGGCATCGTCGCCTACTCGAAGATCTGCACCCATGTGGGGTGCCCGGCCGCACTGTACGAACGTACGACGCACCGCATCCTGTGCCCGTGTCACCAGTCCACGTTCGATGCGTCGGACGCGGCCAAGATTGTTTTCGGTCCGGCACACCGGCCGCTGCCACAGCTGCCGATCGGTGTCGACGACGAGGGTTACCTCATCGCGACCGGGGACTTCGTCGAGCCGCCCGGTCCGACGTTCTGGGAATACGCGAAGGACTAGTCGATGAGTAAGACCACGCAAGCACCCAAGGCGCTGAGCGGAGTCGGCAACTACATCGACGACCGCTTTCACCTGGCGAAGACCGGGGAGAAGAACCTACGCAAGGTCTTTCCGAACCACTGGTCCTTCATGCTGGGCGAGATCGCGCTGTACTCGTTCATCATTTTGCTGCTCAGCGGCGTGTTCCTCACGCTCTGGTTCAAGCCGAGCATGCTGGAGGTCGTCTACGAAGGCTCCTACGAGCGCATGCAGGGCGTTCCCATGTCGGAAGCCTTCGCCTCCACACTGCACATCGACTTCGATGTGCGGGGCGGCTTCCTCATGCGACAGATCCACCACTGGGCCGCGCTGATCTTCGTGGCCTCGCTGGTGATCCACATGCTCCGTGTGTTCTTCACCGGTGCGTTCCGCAAGCCGCGTGAGCTCAACTGGCTGATCGGTGTGGGCCTCTTCGCCCTGGCCATGGTCGAAGGTCTCTTCGGCTACTCCCTGCCGGACGACCTGCCCTCGGGCATGGGCGTGCGAATCCTCCAGGGTGTGCTGCTGGCGCTTCCGCTGATCGGTACGTATGTCTCGATGTTCCTCTTCGGTGGAGAATTCCCCGGAGTGGACATCATCCCGAGGTTGTACGTACTGCATGTGCTGTTGATCCCGGCACTGCTGCTGGCGCTGATCACCGCGCACATCATGATCCTGTGGCACCAGAAACACACTCAATATCCAGGTAAGGGAAAAACCGAAAAAACCGTGGTCGGAACGCCCATGCTCCCGGCGTTCGCGGTCAAATCAGGAGGGTTCTTCTTCCTGACCTTCGCGGTGATCGCGGGTTTGAGTGCCTTTGTGCAGATCAACCCGGTTCACCTGTTCGGTCCCTTCACCCCGACGTCCATCACCTCCGGGTTGCAGCCCGACTGGTACATGGGCTTCATGGA
>DXDP01000178.1 GCA_019115445.1 Candidatus Nocardiopsis merdipullorum | reverse complement strand
ACTTGGACGACAAGAAGACCTACGAGCTCCTCTCCCGTGGCGACACCTTGGGTGTCTTCCAGCTCGACGGCGGCGGTATGCGCAACCTGCTGCGTCGCATGGAACCGAAGACCTTCGGTGACATCACCGCCGGCATCTCGCTGTATCGGCCCGGCCCGATGGCGGCCAACGCCCACAACGACTACGCCGAGCGCTCCAACGGGCGTCAGGACATCATGGCGATCCATCCCGAGCTCAAGGACGCCCTGGAACCGATCCTGGGGGAGACCTACCACCTGCTGGTCTACCAGGAGCAGATCATGGCCATCGCTCAGCAGTTGGCCGGCTACAGCATGGGCGGCGCCGACCTGATGCGGCGGGCGATGGGCAAGAAGAAGAAGGAAGCCCTGGAGGCGGAAGAAGCCAAGTTCTTCCCCGGCATGATGGAGAAGGGCTTCTCCCGGGAGTCGGTCCAGGCTCTGTGGGACGTCATGCTGCCCTTCGCCGGTTATGCGTTCAACAAGTCGCACGCCGCTGGTTACGCCCTCGTCGCGTACTGGACCGCCTACCTCAAGGCCAACTACCCGGCCGCCTTCATGGCCGCGCTGCTGACCTCGGTCTCCGGAGACAAGGACAAGATGGCGGTCTACCTGGCCGAATGTCGAGCACAGGGGATCAAGGTCCTTCCCCCGGACGTCAACGACTCGGGTCTGCGCTTCACCCCGGTCGGTCAGGACATCCGCTTCGGCATGGGCGCGGTGCGCAACGTGGGTGCCAACGTCGTCAACTCGATCATCAAGACCCGCACGGAGAAGGGCAAGTACACCTCCTTCACCGACTTCCTGTCCAAGATCGAATTGACGGCCTGCAACAAGCGCGTCGTCGAATCGCTGGTCAAGGCCGGGGCCTTCGACTCGCTGGGCCAACCCCGCCGGGAGCTGTACCGCCACCACGAAACAGCCGTGGACGGCATGATCAGCTCCAAGAAGCAGGAAGCCAACGGTCAGTTCGACCTGTTCGGTGGCGGGGACGACAGCGACTCCACCCCCATCGGGCTCAACATCCAGTGGGGCGATGAGGAGTGGGACCGTAAGACCAAGCTGGCCTTCGAACGGGAAATGCTGGGCCTGTACGTGTCCAGCCACCCACTGGCCGGGGCCGAACGGATCCTGGCCCGCTCCCGAGACACCTCGGTGGCCCAGGTGGTGGCCGGAGAACATGCCCGTGAACGTGGTGAGATCCGTATCTCCGGGCTGATCTCCAGTGTGGACAAACGGGTCAACAAGGCCGGCAACCAGTGGGCGATTGCCACAGTGGAGGACCTGGACGCCTCGATGGAGGTGTTGTTCTTCCCCAAGACCTACCCGCTGTACATGGAAGCTCTTTTGGAGGACACCGCGGTCACGGTCAAGGGGCGTCTCAACGAACGTGACGGCACCTGGTCGATGTTTGCCTCGGAAATGTCGATCCTGGACATCTCGCACGTCAGTGAGGGTGAACCGCCGGTGCTGCTGACCGTGGACGAAAAACGGCTCACCCCCGACCTGGTGGGTGACATGCACCAGGTGTTGAGCACGCACAAGGGCGACACCCCGGTGCGGATCAGGGTGGACAACCCGGTCAAGTCACGGATCTACTCCGTGGACCGGTATTCGGTGCGGATCTCCCCGGAGTTCAACGGAGAGATGAAGAGCCTGTTGGGGGCTTACGCGGTCGACTACTGACCACTTGCACCCCACGGTGCGGGGCCACCGGGCCCCGCACCCGCCGTTGCCGGTACACAAACCCCCTGGAAACGCAGTGTCGAAGTTTCTATTCCCCGACCACACCGTCGGCGAGCTCGCGAAGAACATCCAGGTGGCCGTTGTGCCGGGCGGTCTCCTCGATCATGTGGACCAGGACCCAACGCAGGGTCGTTCGCCCCTGAACATCCGGAACACGACGGGAGAAATCGGCCAGTTCGAGTTTGGCGACGATCTCCCGGGAACGTCGACATTGAGTTTCGTATTCATCGAGGAGTTCACCGATGGGTTGAGTCTTACCCATCCGCCACTCGGCGTCGGGGTCCTCCCGTGAATAAGGAGCTCGGCCGGGTTGGTCGAGCATCACCGCCTCGAACCAGAAGGCTTCCACCCAGCGAAGATGGCACACGATTCCGCCGATCGTGGTCATCGGTGACGTCGGCAAGGGGGCTGCGGTGGACAGGTGAGGTGCCAGGTCGGCGCACTTGGTGTGCACGGTGGCGCGATGCCAGTCCAACCACGAGGTGAGCATGGTCCGTTCGTCGGCCGCCATGGGCGGGTCGACACGCTGAGTGTTGGGAGCGGTCGAAGGACCGTTACTGTCGTTCATACCGGTATTCTCCTTCCGGTCAGATCCGGTATCCACCGGTTTTTGGGGAGCCCGATGCGGTGAAGGAGCACAAAGGCACATGAAGGACGAGAACCGCACGGGCGGGTCACCGATCGCACGCCACCTGGGGGTGAGCGCAGTGATCGTCGGGGCATCGGCGGTCCTCGGGTCCCTTCTCGGTCTGCTGTGGTGGGTGATCGCACCTCGCTCCGAAGGCATGTCGCTGGGCGACGGCCAGGTGTTCAGCGGCACCACCGAGGATGTCTTCGCCGGTGAGGGCTACTTCGTCCTCATGACCGCGGTCGCCGGGCTGGTGACCGGATACTTGGTGTACATGGTCCAATTTCCCCTGTCCCGGCGCCGGATGCAGGACCTGCGGCTGACCGGGCTGATCGCGGGGATGGTCGGGTCGATCGTGGCGACCGTGCTGGTCTGGCAGGTGGGGGTCCTCCTGGACGGACCGGTGCACGCAGAAGTTGCCTCCGCCGAAGCGGGCGAGAAGATCACGGTCGGCCTCCAACTCGAGGCGACCGCGTTCCTGGTGGTCTGGCCCTTCGTCTTCGT
>DXDP01000177.1 GCA_019115445.1 Candidatus Nocardiopsis merdipullorum | reverse complement strand
ACGTGGGTGACGGCCGGACCCGGGGCATCATCGGCCCCAACGGGGCGGGCAAATCCACCCTGTTCAATTTGATCAGTGGACACCTGCGCCCCGACCGAGGAACCGTCGCCCTCGACGGCAGGGCCCTGGGCCGCCTGCCCGCTCATGTTCGGGCACGTCGGGGCGTGGCCATCGTGTTCCAGAACGCACGGATCTTTCCCGGTATGACCGTACGGGAAAATGTCATGGTCGGGGCCCACTTGCGTGCGGGTGCCGGTTTCACCTCCGCGATCCTGCGTCTTCCCGCCCACCACACGGCCGAGCGCCGTATCCGCACGCTCGCATCGGAGGCTCTGGAACGTGTCGGCCTGGCCGACCGTGCCAAGGCCCCCGCCGAGTCCCTGCCCATCGGACAACAGCGCGCGATGCAGCTGGCACGTGCTCTGTGTGCGGATCCGAAGGTGTTGTTGTTGGACGAGCCCGCCTCGGGTCTGCGCGCGCAAGAACGCGAGCACCTTGCACGTACCGTCGAACAGTTGCGTGACAACGGCCGGACCATGCTGCTCATCGAGCACGATGTCGCCTTCGTCTCCCGATTGTCGGACCGGGTCACCGTTTTGGACCTGGGTCGGGTCATCGCCGAGGGAACGCCGGCCGAGGTGGGACGTGATTCCCGGGTCGTGGCGGCCTACCTCGGCCACGGAAAGGGGGAGGGCGCGTGATCACGGTGGAAGACCTTGTGGTCCACCACGGTTCGGCCACTGCTCTGAACGGTGTGTCACTGACCGTGCGCCACGGGGAGCTGGTGGCCCTGGTCGGGCCCAACGGGGCGGGAAAGTCCACCCTGGTCGACACCTTGTCGGGGGTGCTGCGCCCCACCTCGGGCCGGGTCCACATCGAGGGGTCCCTGGCCCACGTACCCGAAGGACGCCAACTCTTCGCCGACCTGACGGTGGAGGACAACCTGCGCCTGGGTGCATGGCGCTCCCGCGAACTCGACCCCACACACGTCTACGAGGTTCTGCCCGCCCTGCACGATCTGCGCCACAGACGTGCGGGATCTCTTTCGGGCGGACAACAACAAATGGTTGCCGTGGGGCGGGCACTGATGGCCCGACCCGACGTGATCGCCGTGGACGAACTGTCCTTGGGGTTGGCCCCCATCGTCGTCGACGACCTGATCCGGCACCTGATCGCATTGAACGGTGAAAGGGGCACGGCAGTGCTCCTCATCGAACAGAACGCCCGTCTGGCCTTCGAGGTCTGCTCACGCGCCTACGTCCTGGAGGCCGGTGAGGTGGCCGCCGAGGGCGACTGCGCCGAGCTTGCGCAGAGTTCGAAGGTCGCCCGGGCCTACCTGGGTGGAAGTGTGGACGCACCATGATCGAATTCTTCACCCACGTCCTGAGCGGTGTGGCGGTCGGTTGCGGGTTCGCCCTCGTCGGCAGCGGCCTGGTGGCGGTGTACCGGGTCACCGGCGTGGTCAATTTCGCTCAGGGCATGTTCGCCGTCGTCGGTGGCCTGTGCGCATCGACGTTCCTGGCGGCCGGGCTCTGGCACGGGGTCGCCGAACTGTCAGCGGTGGCCGTGGCCGGCGCGGTGGGCGCGCTGACCTGGGCACTGGCCCTGGGTAAACCCGGGACCTCCGCGATGAACGCACTCATCGTCACCCTGGCCGTGGGCTTTCTCGGCTACGCCGTACTGGTGTCGGTCTTTGGTGACACACCACGCTCGTCGACCGGCCTGGCGGGGATGACCTCGGTGTTCGGTGTGCCGGTACGGACCCACCACCTACTCGTCATCGGCGTGACGGCGGTCGTCTTCATCCTGTTGTGGCTCTTTTTGACCCGTACCTATCTGGGCAAGGCGTTGACCGCGTGCGCCACCAACCCCTACGCAGCGCGGGTGATCGGTATCCCTGTGGCGCGCATGGCACTGTTTGCGTTCGTGTTGGGCGGGATACTCGGTGGTCTGGCCGGTGTCCTGCTCATCCCACTGCGCCCGATGTCCTTCAACTCCGACGTCTCCCTGATCGTGCACGGTTTTGCCGCGGCGATCCTTGGTGGACTGACCCGTCCCATGGTCGCCCTGGCCGGAGGGGTCATGCTCGGGGTCGTGGAGTCCCTGGTGGCCGGGTACGCCAACCCGGCCTATCAGACCATGGTCGCGCTCATGGTGATGCTGGTCGTGATGGTCTGGCACGCGGCTCGTCGGCCGACACTGCACCAGGAGGTGACGGTATGAGTGCCACGACCAGAACTGTCGTCGACAGCGCCGAGCAGGAGGTCACTGTGCCACCCCCACGACGTTCCTGGCCTCGACGGCTGCTCCTGGCGGTCCTGGTGGTCGGGACCTTGGCTCTTCCCTTGGCCCTGGACAGCGGTGAGTTGGCCGTCTTCGTCCAGGTTGCTCTGTCGGCGTGCGTGGTCGTGGGCATCTCCCTGCTCATGGGTTACGCCGGGCAGGTGTCCCTGGGGCAGGCAGTGTTCTACGGTGTGGGCGGCTACACGGCGGCTTTGTTGTCGATGTACGGCGCCCCCACCTTGGTGGGGTTGCTGGCGGCTCCGCTGGTTGCGGCCACCATCGCCGTTCTCCTGGGCCTGCCGCTGCTACGCCTGCGAGGCCATCACCTGGCCTTTGCCACGATCGCGGTCCACATGATGTTCCTGGTCCTGGTCACCCAGAGCGACCTGTTGGGCGGCAGCACCGGTCTGCAGGGCATTCCCCTGCTGTCCGTGGCCGACCGGGAGATCTCCACCAACCTGGGCCATGCCTACTTGGCGTGGGCCGTGCTGGCGTTGGTGGTGATCATCGCCCTGAACACGGTGCGGTCCCGACCGGGTCGGGCCCTGCGGGCGTTGGCCGGCAGCGAGACGGCCGCGGCCTCCTCCGGGATCCCGGTGGGACGCTACAAACTCACGGTCTTTGCCCTGTCGGCCGCCTTCGCCGGCGCCGCGGGCGGGGTGTATGCGTTCTACATCGGTTTCCTGTCGCCGGGGATGTTTCCGGTGACCATGTCCATCACCTATGTGGTGATGGCGGTGGTCGGTGGACTGGGCTCGGTGTGGGGGGCCGTGGCCGGTACGGCACTGGTGACGGTGGGGGTCCACTTCCTCACCTTGTGGGGGACCGCGGAAGGCATGCCGGATTACGCGCCGAGCGTGTTCTCCTACGCGGTGTACGGGATTGCACTGGTGGTGACCGTGCTGTTCCTGCCGCACGGGGTGGTCCCCGCTCTGCGTCGACTGCGGTTTCGGCGCGCACGATCCTGCGAAGGAAAGGTCAAGCGGGGATGCAGTCCAGGATCTCGTCGATGATCTCGGTCGCGGTGCCCTGGTAGGCATCGTGCAGGTCGTTGACGAGCTTTTGCGCGGGAACGGCGGGCCAGTCCGATGGCAGATGGACCAGCGGCAGTCGCGGGTCGGTGCGCACCAGTCGCATCCACTCCGCGATGAGCAGCAGCAACCGGGCCAGGTCGTCGGGGGCCTCCGGCACCGGGTCGGGAACGTCCCAACGTTCCAGGAAGGACCGGTAGCCGGAGGCCAATCCCTCGATGTCGTAGGCCTCGTTGACGATCTGGACGGCGTCCGTGTGTGGTCCCAGCTGAGCTCGGAAGACGTGCACGTGCTCGGCCAGACCGAGTTCGTCGACGATGCTCGAGGTGTCCACCTCCGAGGGTGCCACCCACAACCCACTGCGCAGGGGGCCAAAGCCCGCCCACGACAGCCGAGTACGCAAGTCGTGGCGCTGACGCTGCCAGGACTCGGGAAGGGAGAACGACAGCAGGGTCCACCGTTCGTGGTCGTCGAGGTTGACCACATCTGCGTCCCAGAGACGTCCACCCCCCTCGACCAGTATGTCGACACACCGAGGGGTGAGTCCGAAGTAGACACGGCGACCACTGCGCTTGCGGTCCAGCAGACCGCGGTTGGCCATCCGGCTCAGTGTGGATCGCACCGCTTGTTCCGAGACCCCCAGGCGAGCGAAGACGTCGATGAACGAGCCCGAGAAAACCCTGACCCCGCGTCCCAGGACGAAGCGTCCGAGAAAGGCCAACACCAAGGACTGGGGTTTGTGACGCACCACCTCCCCAGCCCTGTTGGTCCGAGCCTTTGTGTTCGGTTCCGCGGCCTGCTCCGTCATGGCTCTCCCCTTCTTTTCCCCAGCGTAACGACTCTTCGATCGCTCATCGGCCGACCACCACCAACGTTGTGCATTTTCTTGACTGCCGTAAAGATTTCACATAAGTTCGTCGCACACCAGCCCCTACCCCCCGGAAACGGAGAAGTCCGATGGACTTGACCGGTACATCAGCCGTGGTCACCGGAGCGGGCCGCGGCCTCGGCCGTGCCTACGCCCTCGAACTGGCCCGCCGCGGAGCCTCCGTCGTGGTCAACGACGCCGACGGCGACGCCGCCGAGGCGACCACCACCAAGATCATCGAAAACTCCGGCGTGGCCGTTGCCCACCGGGCCGCCGTCGGCCCGACCGCCACGGCCGATGCACTCACCGCGACCGCCCTGCACCACTTCGGTCGTCTGGACGTATTGGTCGCCAACGCAGGAATCCTGCGTGACCGCGTTCTGTGGAAAATGTCCGACGAGGACTTCGACTCCGTCATCGATGTGCACCTGCGCGGCGCTTTCACCTGTGCCCGCGCCGCTGCCACACACATGCGTCGAAGCGGCCACGGTGGACGTTTGATCATGGTCGCCTCCCCTGCCGGACAACGCGGCAACTTCGGCCAGACCAATTACGCCGCGGCCAAGGCCGGCATCGCCGCCATGGTCCGCACCTGGTCGATGGAACTGGCCCGCGCCGGTATCACCGTCAACGCCGTGGTCCCGGTCGCTGCCACGGAAATGACCGCAACCATCCCCGCCTTCGCCCTCCATGTGGAGGCCCTCCAGGAAAAGGACACCCCTCTTCCCGACTGGATGCGCAAGGCGGAAGGTTTTGGCACCGCCGAGGACGCCGCGGGGCTCGTGGCCTACCTGGCCTCGACCGCGTCGGAACACATCACCGGCCAGTGCGTGGGTGTGGGCGGCGACAAACTGACCCTGTGGTCGCACCCCGAAGAGATCACCACGGCCCACCGCGACGGTGGATGGAGCGCCGAAGACATCGCTGCGATCTGGGACACCACTGTGGGCCGCCAACAGCAGAGCGTCGGCATCCCTGCACCCACCGCCCCAGAAGGTGGTGACCGGTGAGCGTCCTGGACCCCACACGTTTGACCGCCATCGACATCCACACCCATGCCGAGGTCTCCTCCAGTGGCCACGGTGATGCCCTGGGAAAGGACCTGCATCGGGCCTCCGGATCCTACTTCGGGATCGAGGGCGAACGCCGCCCCACCCTGGAACAGATCGCCGACCACTACCGTGAACGCAACATGGCCTGTGTGGTCTTTCCCGTGGACACCGAATCGACCAGCGGCCTTGCCGCAGTCGCCAACGAGGAGGTCGCCGAGGCCGCGGCCGCCCACCCCGACGTACTCATCCCCTTTGCCAGTGTCGACCCGGCCAAGGGCGCGCGTGGCGCTCGCCAGGTACGGCGCCTGGTCGAGGAGTACGGGGTCAAGGGCTTCAAGTTCCACCCCAATCTGCAGGAGTTCTTCCCCAACGACCGCTCCGCCTACGTCCTGTACGAGGCCATTCGGGACAGTGGCGCGATCGCCCTGTTCCACACCGGTCAGACCGGGATCGGTGCCGGGGTGCCCGGCGGGGGCGGCATCCGGCTGAAGTACTCCAACCCCTTGGCCGTGGACGACGTGGCAGTCGACTTTCCCGGTATGCCCATCGTCCTGGCCCATCCTTCCTTCCCCTGGCAGGAGGAAGCACTGTCGATGGCGGTGCACAAGCCCGAAGTACACATCGACCTGTCCGGCTGGTCCCCCAAGTACTTCCCTCCACTTCTGGTCCACTACGCCAACAGCCTGCTCCAGGACAAGGTCCTGTTCGGCTCCGACTACCCGGTGCTGACCCCCGACCGGTGGCTGGCCGCCTTCGACCAGCTGGACATCAAACCCGAGGTACGACCCAAGATCCTCAAGGACAACGCCGCCCGCCTGCTCGGTCTCGACGGCCCGAAGGAGGCATAGACATGCGTAACGAGGGCATCGGTTCCTGGACGGCCCGCCGCGCCCGCACCTCCCCCGAACGTATGGCAGTGATCCACGAAGGCACTCGCCACACCTACGCCGAACTGCACGAACGTGTCCTGCGCCTGGCCGCGGTCCTACGTGAACTGGGGGTGCGCCGCGGTGACCGGGTCGCCTACCTGGGCGCCAACCACCCGGCCCTGTTGGAGAGCCTCTTCGCCTGTGGCGCCCTGGGGGCGATCTTCGTCCCCCTCAATACGCGCCTGGCCGTTCCAGAACTGGCCTACATGCTCCACGACAGTGGGACTCAACTGGTGCTGCACGGGGTCGAGCACGAGCCACAGGCCCGCGAACTACTGTCCACGGGCCAGATCTCCACGGCGATCGGGGTCACCGACCCCGGACCGGACGGCTACGAGCAACGGCTGGTCGATGCGGTCCCCCAACCCTTGGACACCCGCGTCGGTCTGGAGGAGCCGTGCATGATCATGTACACCTCCGGTACCACCGGACGCCCCAAAGGGGCCGTACTCACCCACGGCAACATCACGTGGAACTGCGTCAACGTCCTGTTGGACGTGGACCTGACCGCTGACGAGGTCACCCTGGTCAGCGCACCGATGTTCCACACTGCCGCGCTCAACATGACGTGTCTGCCCACTTTGCTCAAGGGCGGCCGATTGGTCATCGCACCGCGCTTCACCCCCGATCTGGCGCTCGACCTGATCGAGAAAGAGCGCATCACGTGGATGTTCGGTGTCCCGGCGATGTTCAACGCCCTGGCCACCTCCCCACGCTGGACCGACGCGGACCTGTCGTCGCTGCGCATGTTGGAGGCCGGCGGCGCACCCGTACCCGAGTCGACCATCCGCACCTACCAGGAACGCGGTCTGACCTTCCTGCAGGGCTACGGCATGACCGAGGCCTCCCCCGGGGTGCTGTTCCTGGGCGAGGCCGACTCGGTACGCAAGGCCGGCACGGCAGGACGCCCCAGTTTCTTCACCGACGCCCGGGTGGCCCGG
>DXDP01000176.1 GCA_019115445.1 Candidatus Nocardiopsis merdipullorum | reverse complement strand
TCGGAGGCGGTCACATGGAGGTGACAAGAGGACAGGACGTTGTTCTTGTCTTCCTCGGGGAGAAATCCGTGGAGGACGACTCGGTCCTCGGTGCCCTCGCGTTCGATCTGTTCGGCGAGGTGTTCTCCCTCGGGGCCGCGACCGATGATGTGGACCCGCAGGCCGGGGAACGGTTCGGCGAGTCGGTGGGCGAGATCGGCCACCTGCGAGACACGTTTTTGCACGACGAGGCGGCCGAGGCTCACCACGGCCGGCTCACCGAGCTCCTGTGGCGTGGGAGCGTGGTCGGGGTGTTTGCGTGGTCCGTCCACTCCCCCGTTGTGGATGATCTCGATGGGGGCCCGCCAGCCGAGCTTGTCACGCATGGCGTCACGGGAGGACTCCGAGACGGTCACTGTCGTGCAGTTGCGGTACACCCAGGAAGCCACGGTCGATTCCATGAATCGCCCGAACCGGGCCAAGGGAGCGGAGAAGTAGGCGTTGAACTGAAGGTCGTGCACGTGGTGGACGATGCTGACGACCTTGGTCCTGCGACGCAGCACGAACCGGGACAGGAACGGGATGCCGTTCATGCAGTCGAAGGCCAGGTGGTATTCGCGCCGCCACAGTGCCAGCCAGGCCATGACACGGGGGTAGACGGTGAACTTGCCCCCCATACGGCGGATGACGATGCCGTCCTTGGTCTCCACCCGGGCCTGGTGGGGTTCACGGCTGGTGAGGAAGGTGACGATGGCACCGAGTTCGGCCAGGTGACGACTGATCCGCCAGGCGTATTCCTCAGCTCCCCCGGCGGTGGTCTGCCAAGGGTCACGCCAGTTGATCATCACCAATCGAACCCCGTCGAGGCGCGGGCCCCGTTCCACAGGGGTCTCCTCGGGTGCGGACTTGGGCGCGGGAACCGGTCCGGCGGCGGGCAGGGCGCCGTCCACACGATCGGGGGCCTTTGAGAAGACCACACGCTCTCCTTCCGCGGGGTGTCCGACAGGGTCGACGCACCGCTTTCCTTGCGATCCGCGTTCGGGCAAGCACACAGCGCAGCCGATCGAAGAACGCATGTCGAACGGACCCATCGGCCGGATGTCGGTGGGGGAGGCGGCGCGGGGCCGGCCGCCGTCGGGGATGGGGCGCCCCACTGGGAGCGGGACGCCCGCGAACCTCCGCCGTGGGCGGACCGCCTTCAAGGCATGTCGGACGGACACGCCCGCCCGTCGCCCACCATCGCCATCGACGGACGCCTGGTGGCGCAGTTACTTTCCGAACGACGGGCAGCATCCGCCGAGCAGGGCCTCAGCGGTCGCCGTAGTTGTAGAGGGTTTCGTTCACCGGTTCCGCGGTGGCGGTCGACTCCGAGGCGACGTTGGTGGCCACGAACGTGGCACCCCCCGCCAGGGCCGCACCGATGACGCAGGCGGCGATTACTCTGATCACTTGGGGATCTCCTTCCGCGTGTTCCGTCCCACGGTGAGACCGAAACACTGGAAAACGAGACTAGAACCTGATCTAGCTACAGACCAGACGATTGCTCCAACTGTAACTAACCCTCCGGTAACTTCCAACCCCATAGTGTCTGGATTGCCCGCATTGATGTGCTGATCCGGGGTCCGAAGCACGGTCAGATCCTCTGCTTCCAGCACCACCGAAAATTCACTCTCCTCCAACCAGAACTGGTTATCGACCTGGGCGGAAACGACCACGTACCGCACCCCGAGACCCCCCAACGTCTCGGCCGCCCCTTCGAGCCGGGTCGGCAGACCGGTCCTCGGGTCCGGGACCAGCACCTGCTCGACCTCACGTGCTCGTGCGTCCTCGCCCTTCACCACCAACGTGTTGCCGTCCGGGGTGCCCACACTCAGATCGTCGTTCCAGAGCACACGCCGGTCGAAGAGTTTGGTCGCCGGGTCGAGCACGATCGTCTCCTTCCCGGACCACTCCACGGACCGGTACGCGCTCCAGGGCAACACCAGCACGTCCCCGGGACGTTCGTCGGCCGCCACGATCTCCTGGGCACGCAGCCACGCATCCGGGTACTGCGCCGGGGCCAGGCGTCCCCCCGCGCCCCAAAGAAGCCCCGGCAACACCATGACCGGCAAGAGCACGACGAAGACCCCCGCACCGGTACGCAGCGGCTCCGGTCGGTCCACGCCTCCATCCGCGATCCGATGGACCACAAAACCCCACCCCAGGGCCTGCACCAGCCCGAGCGGGGCCACGTACAACTGACCGTCACGCAACGGACCGAACCCGGACCACAGGCCGATGAGTCCGGCCAAGAGGTCCCGGCCCGCCCCGGTCACGCCCAACAGAGCGATCCCCAGTCCCACGGTCGCGGCCACCGTCAACCCCACCCCGAAGGTCGGACGGTCACGCCTTGACAACCACCACACCCACGCCGCGATCGCGGCCACGCACAACAGGAGCCGGACCAAGAACGTCACCGGTTCCCCGTGTCCCGGCGGCACCGCCCCGGAGTTCCACACCCCACCCAGGGTCAACAAGGAGACCACCACCCCGAACGGGGTGTCCGCACGTGGTGCGAAGGCCTCCACCCCCACGGGATCGGTCCTGGCCCCGGCGGTCAGCGACGGCAGCAGCCATGGCAAGGACACAAGCACCAGTGCGGCCCCGAGCAGCATCACGCGCGCCCACCAACGCCGCCTCGGCCCTACAAGGGCGACCGGGCCCACGGTCAGGCCCGTGATCACCGCAGACGAAAAACCGCCCACGGCCGCGGGTACCAGGGCGCACACCATCCCGGCCAGACCCGCGAGCGGACGCCTACTTGCCGGGTGAGCCGCAGCAGCCACCACCCAAGGCAGGCCCGCGTAGCCGAGCAGAAGGGCCCACTGTCCCAGAAGCAGGCGTTCTGCGACGAACGGGTTCCACACGAAAGCAACTCCACAGGCCGCAGCACCCACCAGCACGGGTACGGAGACCGAGCCGAGCCCTCCCAGGGACCGCAGCAGCAGGCGGCACGCACCGGCACCGCCCACCACGAAGATTCCGAGCAACAGCAGGGACTGGACGAGATCACCCGGCAACAGCGCGGACAGCCCACCGACAACCACGTCGCTCGGAACCGCCCGAGGAAAACCGTCCGCACCCTCCAGGGCGGTACGTGCCGACAGGTTCGGTACGAACACCATGTCGTAGCGCAGGACATAACCGGGCCCCAGCGCCGGGCCGAGCGCACTGATCCCCGCCATCAGCCCCACCGCCCACGGCAGGAGACGACCGGGCAAGGTCGCACGGACCGAGGAGGACACCTATCCCTCCAGAAGGACGCTGTCGGAGTAACCACCCGGGACATAGTCCCGATAGGAACGGATCACGATCTCGTAGGGCCCGGAGATCGTCGGTTCCCACTCGGGCCCTTCCCCCACCGACCCCAATGTCTGCCATCCGTCCCCGCTTCCGGGACCTTTGCCGTCACGCGGGTCACAGCCGCCGCTCGAGGGTGGGGCAGCGGGTGGATCGGACGGCTCGGCGGGGGGTGGGTCCGGGCGTGAGGGGTCGGTCGGTCTCGGTTCGGGATCTGCGGGTTCGTCCTCGGCGTCGTTGTCATCGGTGTTGTCCATGGCCTCGAAATCGCCCTCTTCGACCGGGCTGCGTGCATCATCCCCCACCGCGCAGTCCAGGACGCGTGCCCACACCTCGTAGTGTGAGGCGTCCCCGACCCGTTTCCACACGACCGTCCCGTCGGTGCGCACGCGTATCCCCTCTGGGCCGGACGGTGGTTGGTCGTCGTACACGAGCTCGATCGGTGCGGAGGCCTTCCCCTTGTCCCGGCCCTTGTACGGATGCACGACGAACTCGTACTCGGCACCACTGAGCAGAGCCTCGACCAGCAGGAAACGCTCGCGGCCGTCGCTCTCGACCTCGGCGGGCAGCACCGTGGCCTCGTCCGGGTCCGGTTCCACCCGGCGTTGGACCACCCGATAGTCGGTTGCCCCGGGCACGTTCTCCCAACTCAGCAGAAGCCCGTCCGTGTCCTCCTCCGCGCTGGGTTCGGGTGCCGTCCGTGGCCCCACCGAGAGCTCGGGGAACGGCCGTGGGTAGGTGTCGCCGACGCCGAGGGGATCGGCCAGTGCATCGGCGAAGGCCGCCGCGATCTTGATCTCCCCCCGGGTGTTGGGGTGACGGTCGTCCCAATGGTCGTGGGCGGGGGCGTAGTCCTCGGCCACCCTGGCGATCACGACCGGGGAATCACCGGAGGTGAGCTGTTCGGCAAGGTCCACCAGACCCATGTTGAAGTGTTCGATCTCGGAGTTGAACCGTTCGTCGTCGTCCGTGCCCTCGACCGGGGGCAGCTCACCGATGACGAACCGGGCCTCGTCCAGGGCGACGCGGACGGTCGAAACCGTCTCACCGATGCTCTCCAGGGCGTGTTCGGCACCGTCACCGGCCAGGATGTCCTCGGTCCCTGCCAGCAACAGCAGGTAGTGGGGGGCGTACTCCGCAGCCACCTCGGCCGTCTCGCCGGCCAGCTCCTGCGCGGACCGGCCCCAGCGCGCGGCGTGCTCGGGATCGAAGTCGGGGTCGGCGTAGCTGTGGTCCCCGAAGTCCTCGTCCTCGAGGGAGTACACGTCGTCGTGGGGTCCGACGAAACCGAACTCCACGTCCAATGCATCCAGGTGGGACCACAGGTGATAGCGCCATGTGTGGTCTCCACTGCTGCCCTGGGTCAAGGATCCACCGACCGGCATGATGCGCAGCTCTTCTCCGGGTGGACCCGGGATGGTGTCGGGGGTTTCTTCCGTTTCTTCACCGTCACCGCCGAATCCCCCCGTTCCGCCCTGCAACAGGAGCAGGGTGACGGACATGGCGGCGAGCATCATGCCGAGCAGACCGAGCGGCCCCGGTTCGAAGCGCGTGGAAGGTCCACGCCATGGCAAGGAGCCTCCGCTCCTCTTCGTCCTTCGGGTGGTGAGTCTTGCCAGGAAGCCGTTCCCGTCGGGGGAAGCGGTTTTCTCGGTGCCTTCCCCATCGAGGTCCTCCTGCTCGGTGTCCGTCCACGCAGATTCCACACCCGAGTGCGCGGAGGGTTCCTTCTCCGGCTCTTCTGGGTCCTGCACCGTGCCTCAATTCCTCGGTCCACACCGGAACACGTTCTACCCTGGACCAGTTGCTCCTCCACTCATACCTGACCGGACGAGCTCTGATGTAGGGACCGGCCAGGAAAAGAACGTAACTCTTCGATCGAGGCCGGTGCGCTTCGGATGAGCAGAACTGGTTACATGGGGGTTGTTCGGCCCGACCGTTTTCTCTGCGACTGAGCGGGGCCGCAACCCCTGACGCCGGCGCTCGAACCCTGTGGTGGACATCCACCCGGTGTCGGTCGCCCCTAGCCGAAAGGCGCTCACCCGTGCTCGGACTCTTGGTCGCGCTCCTGTCCGCCGTGGTGTACACGGTGGGTCTTTCCGTGGAACAGCGTGCCCTGCACGGATCGGAGTCGATCTCGATCAATCGCCCCCTGCACCTGGCCCGGGTCCTGTTGACCAACCCGCGCTGGGTGTTCGGCTGTGTCTTTGCGGCACTCGGCAGTATCGGGCTGATCGTGTCACTCGGTCTGGCTCCGGTCTCGGTGGCCCAGCCCGCCTACGCCGCCGGGGTGTCCTGCTCACTTTTGGTGGTCACCCTTGTGCTGGGTGAGCGGATCACCCGCGGGGAGTACGTGGCGCTCGGGGTCATGCCGGTAGCGCTGGGTCTGTTGAGCCTGTCCACCGCCGCAGGTGCCAAGACCGGGACCACCGCGGATCGGCCCTTGCTGATCCTGGTCAGCATCATCACGGTCGTGGTGTGCGTGGCCGCGGTGGGGGTGGCCGGTCGACGAGGCAGCTACGTGTCCGCGGCTGCGATGGGCGCGGCCGCCGGACTCGCCCAGGGCAGCGCGGGTCTTCAGGGCAAGGGGCTGGGCGGGTTGCTCGCCGATCACGGCCTGATGGACGCGATCGTCCCGGCTCTGTCGTCGCCCTACCCGTACCTGTACGCGCTGGGGTGGGCGGTCGGGATCGTGCTGTTCCAAACTTCGCTGCAACGGTCCCGTGCCTCCATCACCGCCCCCGTGGCGAACGTGGTCGGCAACGTGTTCACGGTGGTGGCGGGCATGATCCTGTTCGGTGAGCAGCTGCCGGACGACCCGGTCATGACGGCCCTGCGGGTCGGCGGGTTCGCTCTGACCCTGGTGGTGATCGTGTTGGTGCGCGGGAACGTGGCCCAGGCCGAGGCCGACACCGGTCGACGGCGTGAAGCAGCCGTCGGCGCCCCCGAGAAGGGCACCGACGGCTGAAGGACGTGGATCAGGCAGTCACGGCCATGGCCGAGCGCAGGCCGGGCGCGACCACATCGGCCCAGGCCGTTACGATCTTGTCCGGCTCGGGGGTCTCGTCCGAGTCCAGGGTCAGCCCGGGTTCGGCCACCCACGCACCGAGGTCGGCCAGCAGGATCCGCAGGTCCTCCTCGATGCCGCTGCTGTTGCGCAGGTCCTCGACCACTGCGAGTGGGATGGCCACTGCGTGTCCCAGGCCCAGTTCGGGCAGGCGGTCCAGAAAAACCTTCAGAAGGCCGGTGTAGGTACCATGCACCCGCGGGGAAGCGACGAGCAGCAGGTCACTTCGGAAGACCCGCTCGAGGGCGGACTCCAAGGCCTCGGAGGAGTCGGCGAGCAGGTCGGCTCCGAGTTCCCCGAGGTCGACGACCTCGGGATCGTCGGTGATGCCGACGCGATCGGC
The DNA here is from genome assembly GCA_019115445.1 of Candidatus Nocardiopsis merdipullorum. Lineage (GTDB taxonomy): Bacteria > Actinomycetota > Actinomycetes > Streptosporangiales > Streptosporangiaceae > Nocardiopsis > Nocardiopsis merdipullorum. The sequence goes on along the minus strand of DXDP01000176.1, from coordinate 3,853 downwards.
GATCTGGGAGGCGGTGTACAAGGCAGCGGTGTACACAGTGGATCGGGCGTGGGGTGCGGCGACGAGCACGGTGAAGCGAGTCATACAAAACTCCTGGATTCGGTCGACCGGGGTCGACCGGAGGAAGGAAACGTCTCAAGGACGGTGAATCGGTTCAGGGCTTCCCCGTCGATGAGGCGGGGAGCGGTCTTGAGACACCGGCGAGAACGTCGTTCCTTTGTCCGACGCGGGGTTGGACCTCGTCGTCCAGGACTCGATGCGTCGGGCCTGGCGGGGGGTGCTCCTCAGGCCAAGGGGCGGCCCGGGATCCAGAGCTGGAAGAGATGAGCGTCCGGTGTCCACGAAAGGCACGGAGCACGGGGTACACCCGTGGAGCGGGGCACGACCCCGCAGAGGCGTTAGCTACAACAGAGTGCGCTCGCCTGCCGGCGCAGATCGACGTGCAGGCGCTGGACAAGCAGCTCACCGGCGGACATGCTTCCATGATGCGGTGAGCGGACCATCGTCGTCAATGCGTGTGAGCATCGACTCACTGCCCTCGGTCGCGGTGCCCACCGACGATCCACCACACGAGCGGCCACCCTCGAGAACGAGAGTTCCCAGTTCCCACAGGCCTTGCCTGTCGGGGAGGAACGATCCAGGCAGGAAACGACACACCGAGCACACCTAGGTAATGTGCCACACATCACCTGCGGACACCTTCCGCCCATCACCTCCAAGAAGCAGAAGAGAGTTCCTCATGGTCGACACTCCCCTTACCCTCACCAATGCCCGCGTCGTGACTCCGAGCGGGGTGCACGAAGGGTGGTTGCGGGTCGAGGGCGGCCGCGTGGCTGCCTTGGGTGCGGACCACCAGGCACCGGGCCACACCCGTGACGTCGGCGGCCGTTGGGTGGTACCCGGCCTGGTGGACAGTCACATCCACGGTGGCGTGGGGCACGGGTTTCCCGACGCCGACATCGAGGGGGCTCGGAAAACGATCGCCTTCAACCGCGCGCGGGGGGTGACATCGCTGATCGGAAGTCTGGTGGCAGCCTCCCCCGAGGACACGCTTGCCCAGGTCGAGGTGCTCGCCGAGCTCTGCGAGGCCGGTGAATTGGCCGGGATCCACCTGGAAGGGCCCTTCATCGCCCGGTCCCGCTGCGGTGCGCACGACCCCGACCTCCTGCGAGATCCGGACACCGCCGAGTTCGACCGTTGGTTGGCGGCGGGTCGGGGGCACGTCCGCATGATCACGGTGGCTCCGGAACTACCCGGCGCTCTCGATCTGATCGCCGCTGCCTCCTCCGCCGGGGTGGTTTCGGCGGTCGGCCACACCGAAGCCACTTACGAGCAGACCTTGGCGGCCTTCGACAGGGGGGCCACGGTGGCCACGCATCTGTACAACGCGATGCGTCCGCTGGGACACCGTGATCCGGGACCGATCGCGGCGTCGCTGAGCGACGACCGGGTGACGGTCGAGCTGATCCTGGACAATGTGCACGTCCATCCGGGTGCGGCCCAACTCGTCTTCGACGCGGCAGGGGCCGAGCGGGTCGCTCTGGTGACCGATGCGATGGCTGCCACAGGACTGGGCGACGGCGAGTACACTCTGGGCGATCTGCGTGTTCGGGTCAGCGGAGGAGAGGCCCGTCTGGTGGAGACGGGGGCGATCGCATCCAGCACCATCGTGCTCCCCCAAGCGGTACGCAACGCCGTCGAGGGGCTGGGTGTGAGCGTGCCCGAGGCCGTACGGTCGGCCTCTTCGGTCCCGTCGAACGCGTTGGGTCTGTCCGATGCCGGTCGTATCGAGGCCGGGGCCCGTGCCGACCTGGTCGTCCTCGACGAGGATTTGTCCGTGGCGGAGGTCATGTACAGAGGTTCTTGGATCGCGTGACGGCGTGTCGTGGCAACGGTACGTAACAGTAATTTCACACTGAGTGAGAATAGTGGCAGGGCATCGAGGAAAGCACCATGCTCGACAGGAAAGGATTTGCCATGACCCAGTCGAGACAGGCCGAAGACGAGCAGCCGACCCGCGTGCCCTCCGAGGGGAGCGAACACCTCGGCAAGCTCGCCGCCGAACTGTCCCGTTACGGTCTCCGGGCCGACGTGGTCGATGACACGTCGCCCTACCTGCGTGTGAGCAACCCGCAGTCCAGCTACGCGGTCGAGGACGTGCTCTGTGAACGTCGAGAGTACGATTACGCGTTCCTTGCGTCATTCGGCGTGCACCTGGGAAGTAGCGGCAGCCTGGGTGTCACTGCCCGCAAGGTCGCGTGGTTGGTCGGAGCCACCGACGCATGACATCCGGACCGAGCACGGGGCGGCGCGAAGGAAGCGCCGCCCCCGTTCGGCGCCCTGATCACACGCAGGGAAGACTTCACCCCGAAAAAGAACGAGGCGACCCGGCGAGCAAGTCGAGCTTGCAAGCGCAGGTCGCCTCGAAGCGAGTGGAGGTGGCGGGAATCGAACCCGCGTCCTTCAGTGCCACACCGTGGCTTCTCCGGGTGCAGTACGTAGTGTCGTTCTACTCGGCCTCAGCGCTTGTACGTACACATCGCTGACAGGCCCAGCCACGAAGATGTCCCACCCAGGCCCCGTGGCCTGATCTGGGTGGTGAGTCATCTAGCTGATGCCGGGATCCGGGCCGATGACGTGCCCGGGCCGACAGAGACGCTCCGCTCAGGCAGCGAGAGCGAACTCAGTGCGCTTGTTATCGGCACTTGTGTTTAGTGCAATGCAGGATTATCGAGGTCACAAAGCAACCCTCGACCCGCTTCCCCTCAGCATGCTCACCGAAGTCGAAACCGATCACCCCCTATGAAATTGTCAAGGCCACCCGTCGCCGAATGGCTGACATGCGAGTGAATGGACGCTCGCGCCGATCACTCTAACAGATTCAACACAGTAGGCCCCGAGCTCATTCCCGGTGGGGGGATTTTCCTTGCCCGTGGCGGAAAATTTTCCTCCGAGCGGGAGAAACCCCCGTGAGTGCGGACTCAAGAGGTGGTCGACGCCGCTCACGGGGGCGGTCGGCAGGGTCTGGCCGACACCGAGAAAAGCTTTGAACCTCCCCCGAGAAGAGGCCCCAGCCTTCTCTTGGCTGGTTCCGCTACCCCCACGTTACGGACCCAGTCACCAGGAAAGACGCACACAGACCCCCGAAAGGTTGCTCACCGGGCCCACGCACCGATCGGATCGGTGTTTCGGGCCTGTTCGGCCTCGGATCAGTCTTGCGCACCCTCGGGAAGGGGGGCGTCCGGTGGTGGTTGTTCCTCGGTACCGGCATCGGTGAGCAGTTCCGTCAAGAAGGCCTCTGCGCCCCGGACCGCATACGGCTGCCAGAGCGATACCGCCGGGTCGACCTCGGCGACCAAGGCAAAGGCAAGGTCGTCCCGGTAACCGACGAACCAGTGCAAGGAGGTGTCCTCACCTTCGACGCGGGCCCACTGGCCATGCATCTCCTCACCACCGACGGCGAGTTCGGGCATCATGCGTTCGACCACGGCGTTGCGCATACCTTCACGAACGACCTCGAGGTGTTCCTCGTCGAAGGCTGTTTCGGCCTGTGGGGATGGACCCTCCTCGCGAATGAGCGACGGGGGGTTCCACGTGCCGTCGGAGATGGCACCGGCGATGAGAGCCATGGAAAGCGGACTCACCTCGATACCGTGCTCACCGATCATGGCGGAGGCCACGTCGGCCTCGTCCTCGGCGTTGATGTTCACGGACCCGGAGGTGGAGTGCAGCGGAAGCTGCCATTCGGCACCGATTCCGAAGCGTTCCGCCACGTCGGTGATCGCCTCCGCGCCGACATCGTCGGCGAACTGCACGTAGGCGACACTGCAGGCAAAAGCCAGGTTACGGACCA
>DXDP01000175.1 GCA_019115445.1 Candidatus Nocardiopsis merdipullorum | reverse complement strand
AGTTGGTTCCGAACCCGTGCAGAAGAAGCACCGGTACGGCGTCAACAGGGGCCTGCGGGCGCAAATCCGCACAGTACATTGTGACGTCATCGGCAAGATCCACGTACAGAATCCTCACTCCTTTGCCGCAGTGAAACTTTATCGGCGGTGAGCCCCGGGTTCAGAGGGATTCTTTCGCTCAACGAATCACTCTGCGGTCAAACACCGTTCGTATTCGTGTACGAGCACATCCTCGAGGCGATTCAGGGCCTACTCCGGGGGTGGGGTGAGTCTCACCCGGCGAGTGGGGCGTTCCTCCTGGGGCACCGTGCCGACGATGCCCGCGCCGGAGGACTCCTCCGGGGTGATCGCAAAGGTCACCAAAGGCGCACCGACGGGGACGACCTCCTCCTCCGCGGCATGCAACTCGACGACCCGTCCCGTCCGGGGAGAGGGGATGACCACCGCCGATTTGGTGGTCTCCACCTCCACCAGCGGGGCATTGCGCTCGATCGTGTCGCCGACGGTCACCTGCCATTCGAGGACGGTTGCCTCGACCAGGCCCTCGCCCAGGTCCGGAAGGGTGAAGGTGTCTTTCACCATGTCCGCCATCAGTACTCCAAAGTCCGCTGCACCGCGAGCAACACGCGGTCGATCGTCGGCAGGTACTGGGATTCCAGGGGACCCGCCGGGTAGGGAACGTCGAACCCGGTGACCCTCTGGACCGGTGCGGCCAGGTCACGGAAGCAGTTCTCGGTGATCAACGTGGCGACCTCCGCGCCCAGACCGGCGGTGAGCGGGGCCTCGTGCACCACCACGGCACGCCTGGTCCCACGGACCGATTCGGCCAGTCCGGCCGTGTCGATGGGTTTGAGCCAACGCAGGTCCACAACCTCCAGTTCGACACCGTCCTCGGCGGCCAGCTCGGCCACCTGGAGGCAACGGTGGACCATCGCCCCCCAGGCGATGAGCGTGGCGTGTCGCCCGGGTCGGACGACGCGGCTGGTGCCCACAGGGTCGGAGGGCTCTTCGAACGTGGTCGCTCTGCGATCCCAATAGCGTGCCTTGGGTTCCATGTACACGACCGGGTCGTCGGAACGCACCGACTGCAACAGCAACGTGTAGGCCTGGGCGGGGTCGGAGGGGGCCACGACCTTGAGTCCCGGCACATGGGCGAAGAGGGCCTCCAGGCTCTCCCCGTGATGTTCTGGTGCCTGGATGCCGCCGAAGGAGGGCAGACGCAATGTGATCGGCATGGGGGTGGCGCCCCGGGTGCGGTAGTTCATCCGCGCCATCTGGTTGACGATCTGGTCGATCGCCGGGTAGGCGAAGCCGTCGAACTGCAGTTCGGGGATCGGGCGCCAGCCGTTCATGGCCAGGCCCACGGCCATACCCATGATCGCGGACTCGGCCAGGGGGGTGTCGAAGACGCGTTGGCTCCCGAACTCCTTCTGGAGCCCGTCGGTGACCCGGAACACTCCCCCGAGTTTTCCGACGTCCTCCCCGAAGACGAGGGTGTTGGGGTCCTCGGCGAGCAGGTCGCGAAGGGCTCGGTTGATGGCCTGCTGCATGGAGGATTCGGCGGCGGGCACGTCGGCGGTGTCGGCGCGTTCGATCAGCTCGGTCACAGCTCGACCTCTTCCTGCCAGGTGTGGCGCTGCCGGGTCAGCTCGTCGGTGGTTTCCCGGAACACATGGGTGAACAGCTCCGATCCGTCCGGCTCCGGGGCGTTGGCCACCCCGTCACGGATCCGCTCGGCCTCTTGGCGGGCCTTTGCGTCGATCTCGTCGAGGAGTTCTTCGTCGGCGTGCCCTGCGGTGAGCAGAGCTGCACGCATCAGGACCAGGGGGTCTTTCCGGATCCATCGCTCGGTCTCGGCCTCGTCCCGGTAGCGGGTGGGATCGTCGGAGGTCGAATGCGGCTCCACCCGGTAGGTGAGCGCCTCGATCACGGTGGGGCCCTTTCCACGTCGCGCACGCTCGGTGGCCTCGGATGTGGCGTGATGGACGGCCCCGACGTCGTTGCCGTCGACGAGGACACCGGGCATGCCGTAACCCTTTGCACGTGCCGCGATGGATCCACCGGCGACCTGGTGTTCGTTGGGTACCGACAGGGCCCACTGGTTGTTCTGACAGAAGAACACCACGGGCGCGCCGAAGATCGCGGCGAAGTTCATCGACTCGTGGACATCACCCTCGGAGCTGGCCCCGTCACCGAAGTAGGCCAACGCCACCCCGTTGTCGCCCCGCAGGCGTTCACCGACGGCCCAGCCGACGGCGTGGGGCACGGGACCGCCGACCACGGCGTTGATCGCACCGAACCGGGCGGCCTGCACGTCGTACAGACCGCCGTGCCACAGGGCGCGGTGCGTGGCCATGTAGCCGACCATGTCCACCCCGTGGGCCAGGGCGGCCGCCATCTCGCGGTAGGTCGGAAAGACGAAGTCTCGTTCGGGGTCGAGTGCGGTCGCGCTGCCCACTTGGGCGGCTTCCTGTCCACGGACCGAGACGTAGGCGGGAAAGACCCCCTGGCGTTGCAGGGCGATGGCTTCGGTGTCCACATCGCGGGCGGTGCGCATGTGGCGATACAGCGTGCGGGCAAGATCCGGGGGGAGGTGGTCCACGGTGATGGCCCCCTGTTCCTCCGACTCGTGCAGTGGCATTTCGAACGGCTCCCAACGTGGCCTTGCCGCGTGGTGGCGCGGCCTGGGCAGGGACGATCACTGCCTCGCGCCAATTCTCCACAATGTTCGACACTTTCGCCAGATATTCGCACATAGTTGATATAAACGAGGATAGAACAGCGACAGAAGTTCCCTACTGTCTAGTTTTCGGATGAAGTTCCCCTCGAAAACCACACACGGACCCACCCACGAGGCATCGGTCTCTCGCCTTCGCGAGCAACGACACAACATGTCACCGCCGAGCCCTACCATCACAGACACGTTGCGATCGGACACCGAACGTTCCGTCCGGACGGAAGCGCCCTACCCTCCGCAGGAGGCCCTTCAAAAGTCGGTGACATGTCCTCTTCGATGAGCAGGGTGCCCCAACGAGGCCACCCGACGAGAAGTTCTGTTGTGCTACACGCCCTTCCGTGCGGTTGCCCACCGGCCAAGGAAGCTGCCCGCACCCTCGGAGTCGTCCACCACGAGTACAGTCGGACAACCCCTGCAACCGACCGATCGATGGACCAACCGTCTCGCATTCTGAGATTTTGATGGACGAAAGCAGCGTTTACCTGGTATCTCGTTAGGCCCCGTCGATGACGACAGCAAGGGAACCCACCGAACTCAAGAGCACACGAGGAGCACGTACATGGCCATCGGCGACCAGCGTAGAAACGGTCGGCGGCCGGACGCGACCGACCAGACGATCCTCGGCGCGCTCGCCAAGGACGCGCGAACCGGAATCACGGAGATCGCCGCATTGGCCAACGTCTCCCGTGCCACGGCCTACAACCGCATCAAGCGACTCACCGACGAGGGCGTCATCCGTGGCTACTCCGTGGTGACCGACCACTCCAAGATGGGTCTGGGGGTCACCGCACTGATCCTCATCTCCGGAAGCCAACCGGACTGGCGTGCCAACCGCGAGGTCCTGTCCTCCTACCCCGAGATCGAGTACTGCTGGTACGTGGTCGGTTCGGCCGACATCGTCCTGCTCGTACGCGTTGCCAACACCAACCAGCTGCGCGATCTGATCCTGACACGCCTACAGTCCCTGCCCGGAGTCACTTCGACCCAGACCCTCACCGTCATCGACGAAGTGGTGCACCGACCCGTCGTCGAACCCACCTACGAGGAAGACTGAGGGGCCCGACAAGGTCACTCGGAAGAGCGAATCACCGCATCGGCCGCGGAGACGAGCTCGGCCAGCAGTGAAGTGCCGCGCGCACGGACAGCAGCCACATCACCGTCGGCCACGTCGAGCACCACCTCGGCGTAGGCCTTCAATTTCGGCTCGGTGCCCGAAGGACGCAAAGTCACCCGCCCCTTGCCCTCCAACCGCAAGCGCAGAGCATCCGTCGGAGGCAGATCTGCGTGCCCGCCGGCGAAGTCGTCGATCCCCTCGACCCGGAACGGACCGAGCACCGAAGGTGGTCGGTCCCGCAACCTGTGCATCACCGCGTCGAGCAACGACACATCCTCCACCCGTACCGACAACTGGTCGTTCAGATACAGGCCGTAACGCCGTGCCTGGTCGTCGAGCAGGTCCACCAACGTTCGTCCGTCCCGGCGAGCCCGAGCGGCCAGCGCGGCCAGCACCAGTGCCGCACCGATCCCGTCCTTGTCGGAGACCGGGCGCCCGTTGTCACTTCCCAGGCAGTAGCCGATCGCTTCCTCGTAGGAGAACACCCGGCGCTGTCCGGGTCTTCCCGCCCTGGCCAACCACTTGAAACCGGTCAGGGTCTCTTCGTAGCCCACCCCGTGTTCCGACGCGATCCTGCCGAGCAACCCGGAGGAGACGATGGTGGTGGCCACCACCCGCTCCCCCGAGGTGTGTGCCAACACGTACTCGGCGAGCAGACCACCGACCTCGTCACCGGTGAGTTGGCCGTACCCGGGGACCGCGACCGCGAGCCGATCCGCGTCGGGGTCGTTGGCGATCACCACATCGGCCCCTTCGGCCTCACCCATGGTCAACGCCGTCGCCATCGTCCCCGGCTCCTCCGGGTTCGGAAACGCGACCGTGGGAAAGTCCGGGTCCGGGTCGAACTGCTCGGTGACCACCCGAGGGCGGGCGAACCCGGAACGCTCCATGGCCTCGAGGAGCACCCGACCACCGACACCGTGCAACGGTGTGTAGACCACCGCGAGCTCACGTGGCCCCACAGGGACGATATCGGTGATCGCCGTCACATAGCGCTCGACCATTTCCGGGCCCAACACGGTCCAGTCCTTGCCCAGGGCAAGTTCTCCGACCGGGCCGACCGTGTCGATGGCTGCGGAGATCTCCCTGTCGGCCGGGGACACGATCTGGGCCCCGGCCGCATCACCGGTACCACCGACGTAGACCTTGTACCCGTTGTCCTCCGGAGGGTTGTGACTGGCGGTGACCATGATCCCGGCGTCCGCACCCAGGGCACGTATGGCAAAGGCCAGCACCGGTGTGGGCAATGCTTCCGGAAGGACGAAGACACGATGCCCCGCGCCGGTGAGCACCGCAGCGCTGTCACGCGCGAAATCGGCCGACCGGTACCGGGCGTCGTGGCCGATGACCACGTGTGCTCCGCCCTCACCGAGCCAACCTGCGACACCGGCGGCCGCACGCATCACCACCACACGGTTCATCCGGTTGGGACCCGCACCCAACGCACCACGCAAACCGGCGGTACCGAACTCCAGTCGCGTGTCGAAGCGGTCGGCCAGTTCGACCAGTGCGGCCTCCTCACCCGCTTCCACACGGGCCAACAGCGCGGACAGTTCCTCGCGGGTCACGGGGTCGGGGTCCTGGGCGAGCCATGCCCGAGCCCGGGCGACGGTGTCGGTCATCGACGCTCCCGTGTCAGATCTTGGCAACGATGTCGGCCAAAAGACGACCGACCACGGCGGCCGACTCACGTCCGGCCTCGAGGACTTCCTCGTGATCGAGGTTGGCGTCGGCCAACCCGGCGGCGATGTTGGTGACCAGGGACATCCCCAACACCTGAGCACCCGCCTCACGGGCTGCGATCGCCTCCAGCACGGTGGACATGCCGACCAGGTCGGCGCCCACGGCGCGCAGCATGCGGATCTCGGCGGGGGTCTCGTACTGCGGCCCGGGCATGGCCGCGTACACACCTTCGGCCAGATCCGGTTCGACCGTTCGGGCGATCTTTCGCAACTGGGCGCTGTAGACGTCGGTCAGGTCGACAAAAGAGGGCCCGCTCAACGGCGAACGGGCCGTCATGTTGATGTGGTCGGCGATGAGGACCGGTGAGCCCACCGTATAGGCGGGGTTGATACCGCCGGCGGCGTTGGTCAGCACCACCGTTCTCGCCCCGGCGGCCACCGCCGTGCGTACACCGTGCACCACCGGGTCGGTGCCGTGCCCCTCGTACAGGTGGTTACGGCCCAAGAAGGCCAACAGGTGTCGTTCACCGGTGGAGATGCTGCGCAGGATTCCGCTGTGTCCCTCCACCGCCGGTCGCAGGAACCCGGGCAGTTCCGCAACGGGCAGTTCGTGCTCGGAGTCACCGAGCAGATCGGCGGCGGGTGCCCAGCCCGACCCCATGACGAGTGCGACGTCATAGGTGTCCACGCCGGTGCGCGAACGCAGTTCGGCGGCGGCCTCCTCGGCGGCCCGGGATGTGCGAGTCACTACGAGTTCTCCGTTCGTCGGTGCCGCGTGTACGGCTCGAGATGGTCACGGGTGTCCAGCAGGCGCGCCATCACGTCCTGAAGGCCCGCACTTCCGGGAACGACGTTCCCGGTGTCGTCGAAGCCCGCTGCGCGGTAGGCGCGCTGCGCCGGGATGTTGGCCTTCCCCACGCACAACACGACCCGGTCGGCGTGCGGCGCGATCTCCACCACCAGACGGTCCAACAAAGGTGCCGAACACGAGGCACGGCCGAGCCCACGGCCCTGCCATTGTGGCCTGATGTAGAAGGCTCGCATCAGTACGGCGTGGTCCGGCGCGTCGACCAGTGAACCCGGCAGCACCCGGTCCAGGACACCGAACCCGGCACAGCGTTTGCGGGCCTCTGGGAACTCGGTCGGCATTCCCTGTCCGGCCACGACCGCGTACGGGATGCTGTCGGGGTCGCCATCGGCGTCGGGAAGGGTCTGGGCAGGAAGCCCGGTGAAGCGCAGCTGTTCGGCGGGCAGGTCGTGTTCGAGCGCGGCCCGGCGGAGCAGGGCGGTCTCGGTGGAGCCCTCGTCCAGTCGGACCAGCCGCACCTGTGGGTTCTCCTGGTGGACCATGCCCTGTTTCCTCGGCGTTCGTCGTCGGCTCATCGGGCCTCCGAAAGACACGGCGCAGGGAGCGTTCCGGTTCTCACCGGGCGGGACATGACCTGTTGCGGTCCCTGGGGTCCGTCATGACGGACCCCCGTGAAGACGAAACCGGCGGCACGATAGGTACGCAGGCCCGCCTCGTTGTCGTCGTCGACGCACAACACGACCTCGGTCACCTCCGGGGCGATCTCGAAAATCAGGGGGTGGAGCAGCCGTGCCGAACACGCGGTTCTGCCGATCCCCTTGCCCTGCCATTCCGGAGTGATGTAGTAGGCGCGCAACAGCACAGAACTTTCCGGGTCCTGGGCCAGGTCACGGAGGATTCCGAGCCGGTCGAGGATCCCAAATCCCACACAGGCCTCCAACGCGGTGACCCGATCGTGCACCTCGATGTCGGCGAGGACGACCGCGAAGGGCGTACGGTACGGGTCGGTGTCGGCACGCGGCAGCGTGTGCACCGCCTCGGTGACGAAGCGGCGTTGCCTCGGGGTGACCCGGTGGCGAAGCGCCGCCCAACGCAGCAGGGCGACCTCGGACGTGTCTCGATCCAGCCGCACAAGACACAGGTCGGGGGTGTCTGTGTCATCCGGGTGGATCGCCAAGACCTTCTGCTGTGAGGACGCCACACTGCTCCTTCCCCTCGAGCGTGGAACCGAAAGTTCGGCTCCTGCAGTGTTACATCCCGATGGGGTGCCAGACCGTCTTCGTCTCCAAAAAAGCGGCCAGGCGCGTCGTGCCGGGTGTGCTGTTGAGCCAAACCCCCTCATCGGCGTCGGCCTCGGGGCCCGGGCGCAGGACCCGGGTCAGTGTGGCCGCGGCGGTCTTTTCGAACTCCACCGCCCGTTGCCCGCAACCGGTCAGGTCCAGTGCGTCCACGTCGGCGTGTGCGGCCAGGTGCGGGCCGAGTTCGTCGACCCTGCCGGTGAGCAGGTTGACCACGCCGCCGGGCAGGTCGGAGGTGGCAAACACCTCGGCCAGGTCGATCGCGACCAAAGGTGCGTTCTCCGAAGCGACCACGACGGCGGTGTTGCCGGTGGCGATGATCGGGGCCACCACCGAGGTCAGGCCGAGCAGGGGGGCGTTCTGCGGGGCGAACACCACGACCACACCCGTGGGTTCGGGTGCGGAGTGGTTGTAGTAGGGGCCCGCGACCGGGTTCACCCCACCCAACACCTGGGCGAATTTATCGGTCCAGCCCGCGTGGTGGACCCAATCGTCGATGGTGGCGGAAACGATCCGGTCGGCCTCGGCCCGAGTCGCTCCCTGGAAGGTCATCACCTGATCGACGAACTGGGCCCGGCGCCCCTCCAGGACCTCGGCGACCCTGTACAGGATCTGGCCCCGGTTGTAGGCGGTGCGTCCGGACCAGTCACCGAAGGCCTTGCGTGCGGCGACGACGGCGTCACGGGCGTCCTTGCGGGAGGCGAGGGAGGCGTTGGCCAGGTGGTCTCCGTCTGCGGAAGTCACGGGGTAGCTCCTCCCCGACTCCGAGCGGGGAAAGGCCCCGCCCAGGTAGAGCTTGTAGGTCTTGCGGACCGCCAGGCGGGAGGGAACGTCCGTACCCGCCTGCTTCTTCTTCGCGCCGGTGCGCCGCTCAGCCAAGGTAGGCCTCCAATCCGTGCCGCCCGCCCTCGCGGCCGTATCCCGACTCCTTGTATCCCCCGAAGGGGCTGGTCGGGTCGAACTTGTTGAACGTGTTGGACCACACCACCCCGGCACGCAGGCGTTCGGCGGTCCACAGCATGCGGGACCCCTTCTCGGTCCACACACCCGCGGACAGCCCGTAGGGGGTGTTGTTGGCCTTGGTCACGGCTTCCTCCGGGGTGCGGAAGGTCAGTACCGACAGCACCGGTCCGAAGATCTCCTCGCGGGCGACCCGGTGGGCCTGGCTGATGCCGGTGAGCACCGTGGGGGCGAACCAGTATCCGTTCTCGGGCAGATCGCAGGCGGGTGACCAGCGTTCGGCGCCCTCGCTCTCCCCGCTGTCGGTCAGCTCGCGAATACGTTCCAGTTGGGCGGCAGAGTTGATCGCGCCCAGGTCGGTGTTCTTGTCCAGCGGGTCTCCGACCCGGAGCTGGGTGACCCGAGTCTTCAACCGGGCCAGCAGCTCTTCGGCGATGGACTCCTGAACGAGCAGCCGGGACCCGGCACAGCACACGTGCCCCTGGTTGAAGAAGATTCCGGAGACGATGCCTTCGACGGCCTGGTCGATGGCGGCGTCGTCGTAGACGATGTTGGCGCCCTTGCCACCGAGTTCGAGCGTGAGCCGCTTGGGCGTGCCGGCGACCGCTCGGGCGATCTGACGGCCGACCTCCGTGGAGCCGGTGAAGGCGACCTTGTCGGTTCCGGGGTGTTCCACGAGCTTGCGTCCGGTCTCCCCCGCACCGGGAAGGATGTTGACCACGCCGGCGGGCAGGTCCGCCTCCTGGCAGATCTCGGCGAAAACCAGCGCGGTGAGCGGCGTGGTCTCGGCCGGTTTGAGTACCACGGTGTTTCCGGTGGCCAGGGCGGGGGCGATCTTCCACGCGAGCATGAGCAGCGGGAAGTTCCACGGGATGACCTGGGCCGCCACCCCGAGCGGCCGGGGGTCGGGGCCCAGTCCGGCGTGGGCGAGCTTGTCGGCCCAACCCGCGTGGTAGAAGAAGTGCGCAGCGACCAGCGGCAGGTCGACGTCGCGTGTTTCCTTGATGGGTTTACCGTTGTCCATCGACTCCAGGACCGCCAGCTCACGCGAGCGTTCCTGGATGATGCGGGCGATCCGGAACAAGTACTTGCCGCGTTCGAGACCGCTCATCGGCCCCCACACGTTCTCGTGGGCCCGACGGGCCGCAGCCACGGCGCGATCGATGTCGACCGGCCCCGCCACGGCGACCCGGGCAAGTTCGGTCTCGTCGGCGGGGTTGACCGTGGTCAGCTGTGTGCCGTCCTCGGCCGGGGTGAAGGCTCCGTCGATGAACAGGTCGTAGGTGTCGCGCAGGGTGACCACGGAGCGGGATTCGGGTGCGGGCGCGTACTCGAAGATCTCTGCCACGGTTTCAGTCCTGCGTGTAGTGGTCGGGACCCGGGTAGGTGCCCGTGGTCAGCTTGGTGCGCTGCATGAGCAGGTCGTTGAGGAGACTGGAGGCACCGATCCGGAACAGGTCGGGTGTCAGCCAGGCGGGACCGGTGGTCTCGTTGACCAGGACCAGGTGTCGGATCGCGTCCTTGGTGGTGCGGATCCCACCTGCGGGTTTGACCCCCACCCGCCTACCGGTGGCGGCGTGGTGGTCCCGCACCGCCTCCAGCATCACCAGGACGACCGGCAGGGTCGCGGCGGGCGCGATCTTGCCGGTGGAGGTCTTGATGAAGTCGGCCCCGGCCCGGATCGCCAGATGGGAAGCACGGCGCACGTTGTCGTAGGTCACCAGCTCCCCGGTTTCCAGGATGACTTTCAGGTGCGCGTCCCCACAGGCCTCCTTGACCGCGGTGATCTCCTCGAAGACCTTGAGGTAGTCACCGGCCAGGAAGGCGCCACGGTCGATGACCATGTCGATCTCGGTCGCGCCCTCGGCGACCGCGTGGCGGGTGTCGACGAGCTTGGCCTCCAGGGGTGCGCGCCCGGACGGAAACGCGGTCGCCACGGAAGCCACTTCGACCCCGGTACCGCGCAGGGCGGTCACAGCGTTGGCGACCATGTCCGGGTACACGCACACGGCGCCGACGGTGGGTACCGTGCGGTCGGCCGGATCCGGGTGGGCCGCCTTGGTGCACAGCGCACGGACCTTGCCCGGTGTGTCGGCACCTTCCAGGGTCGTCAGGTCGACCATGGAGATGGCCAGGTCGATGGCGGTGGCCTTGGCTGTTGTCTTGACGGACCGGGTGGACAGGTCCTTGGCGCGGGCCGCCGCGCCGACCTCGTCCACACCCGGGAGTCCGTACAGGTACGCCCGCAGCGAGCGATTGGTCATCGCCTCGGGCGCGGTTGTGGTGTGGGGCACGGGCACCTTCAGGGTCGAACTGTGTGCTGGTCGTCCTGTCCGCTGTGATCGGCGGGTACGGGACCTGGTCGGCCCACTCCTGCAGAAGGGGGTTCCCCTCTTCGGGGCCGTCCGGCAGTTACCCTAACTCCGGTGCGGGAGGTCGTCAGTACGCGTGTGGACCGTACCGGTCAAGGTTGGATCCTTCTCCAACCCTTGACCGTGGAGGCTGTTGGTGTTTCCTCCAAAGGTCCGGGCCCGTGGGTCGAAAACTTTCTGGAGTGGAATCATGGCCGAGTTTCGGATCAGCAGCGACGAGGAGCTGATCGACCTGCGCAAGATGGCGGCCGCGCTGGCCGAGTCCCAGGGTTGGGCCCGCGAGGACATCAGTATCTGGGACAACCGTCGGGGCGAGGTGATCGTGACGGTCGACGACGCCTTGCTGCGCCCGACCGAACCCGATCCACTGCACCGTCCCCGGCACACCCCGGGTGATGTGCACAGGGCCTGCGAGCACCTGCGTAGAGAGGAACCCTCCCTGCGCCGGGTCGACTTTCCCGTGCTGCGCAGGGAAACCACGCGGTTCTTCTCCGCGGGTTGGACGGTCGCCGACGTCCTGTATGCCCTCACCCATCGACCCGACCAGGTGGCCTGGCCGCAGAGTCCGGAGTTCCGTGGCACGGAATGGTTGCGTCGTCGCCTTGCGGCCTGGCGCACCCCGGACGGGGACATCCGCCCCTCCCGTTCCCAGGAGGAATCCCAGTTGCGGGTGATCAGCCGCGCGGGACTGCCCATGGAGATCGGGTTGCCCGAGGACACGGAACTGTCCCAACGCCCGGTGGCCCGTCCCGAGACGGCCCGTTCGGCCGCCGACGACGCGCGCCGACTCATGCAACAGAACTCCCGCACCACTTCCGATTCCCTGACACACCGGGAACGCACCTCGACACACATCCGCCGTTCCGAGGGACCTCAGTAGGCGCCTACTGGGGTCAGTGGGTGCTCGGGGGGCGCCGTTGGTCGACCGAGTGGCCGGACCTGTTCTCGTCGTAGAGGGAGACGGCCCCGTTCCCGGCCGCTCTCAGGGCCATTTCCGCGGGGCCTCGTTCGGACACCAGGAGGCGCCAGGCGACCGCGAGGACGATCGAACCGAGCACGAAACCCTCCCACAGCCAAGGGGTCCGCCACGCGTCATCGGGGGTCACGATCAACGCCAGGACGAAGATGTGCCCGCTGTAGATCGTCAGGGGCATCCTTCCGACGGAGGTGAGGGGATACATGAGGATCCTGGCGTGCTCCGCCAACCACATACACATCACGAGCACGATCAGGGCCTGACCGACCGCCACGGCGATCTCGAAGGTGGTTCCGGTGTGCGCGGTGTTCACCGCCAGCCACCACCACGAGTCGGTGGGCACCTGCCCGGAGATCGACGCGGCCTCCTCCAGCACACCGGCACGTAGGTTCTCCAGCAGCTGTGGGTCGTCGACGGCACCGACCGATCGCCCTTCCATGAACATGCTCTGCTCCACCAGGCGATCCAGGCCACCCAGGGGGTACAGCATCACCCACGAGCCCAGATAACCGAACACGGTGAGTACCCCACCGGTGAGCAGAAGCCGTGCACGGACCGCGGTCGCACCCATGTCCATACGTCCCACGGCCATCCCGGCGAACACGAACACCATGAAGGTGATGGCCGGGTAGTAGCCGGTCAAGAAGAACTCGCCGAAGGACGTGACCGCGCCGGTACGGGGCTGCGGGGTGATGAAGGCATCCCTGATCAGGTAGGAAAGAGGCGGGCCAAGGACAGCGAGCACACCGGCGACCGTCCACAGGGCACCGGCGCGAAATGCTGCCAGGGGCAACGCCAGGACGAAGAAACCGGCGTAGTAGGTCAAGATGACGGCCACGGGCACGGCCAGGGCGTCCAGCACCACACCGAGCAGACCGATGAACAGGGCCCGGGTCAGGACACGCACGGCGGCCCGCCGCAGTGGTTCGCCCCGGACCGGCCGTGTGCGGCCGGTCATCATGGCCAGCGAGACCCCCGCGAGGAAGGCAAAGAGCGCAGAGGAGTTTCCGCGCACCAGATCGTGCAGATCCCAGGCGTACCCTTCCGGGGAGAGAAGGCCCAAGGACTCCACGCCCATGTGAACGACGAACATTCCGAAGACGGCGAGTGCTCGGGCGGCATCGACGCCGTCGATCCGGAGCTTTCCGGGGGCCGCGGGAGCGGCGGTGTGATCGGAGCGCTTCTGTGCCACGCCCGCCAGGTTATGTCCGAAACAGTCATAAGTGCGAGGCACACGCGGGAACGCCCTCCGGATACGAGCGTTCCCGCGTGGCTCTTCACTCTTCGACGAGGGTGCTGAAGTGGTCCAGCGCCTCGGGGTTGGCCAGGGAGTCGCGGCTGGCGACCTTGGTCGGGTCCTCCCCCATCAGGATGCGCTTGACCGGTACTTCCAGGGCCTTGCCGGAAAGGGTGCGGGGCACCGCCGCGATCGCACGCACCCGGTCGGGCACGTGGCGTGGGGAACAGTCGGTGCGGATGCGCCGTGCGATCTCCTTGGGAAGATCACCTTCCAGGTCGACACCCTCTTTCAGGACGGTGAACAGTTCGATCTTGGAGGAACCGTCACCCTGGGGCACGTCGACGACAAGAGCGTCGACGATCTCCTCCAGTGCCAGGACGGCCCGGTAGATCTCGCTGGTGCCCATGCGGACACCACCGCGGTTGATGGTGGAGTCGGAGCGTCCGTAGATGATCGCGGTACCGCGGTCGGTGATCTCGATCCAGTCGCCGTGCCGCCAGGTGTTGGGGTACATGCCGAAGTAGCTGTCCCGCAGCCGCTCCCCGGACTCGTCCCCCCAGAAGAAGACGGGCATGGAGGGGGCGGGTTCGGTCACCACCAGTTCACCGACCTCACCGACCAGTTCCCGACCGTCGGGGTCCCAGGCCGCCACGGCCATGCCGAGTGCTCTGGATTGGAGTTCACCCTCGTACACCGGGAGCGTGGGGGTACCGCCCACCAGACAGCTGCACACGTCCGTGCCCCCGCTGGTGGAGAAGAGCCACAGGTCGGGGCCGAGTTCGTCGTAGACCCAGGTGAAGGCTTCGGGGCTCAGGGGAGAGCCGGTGGAGCCGACGGCCCGCAGGGCGGAAAGGTCCCGACCTTGCCGGGGGCTGATGCCTTCCTTCATGCAGGAGGACAGGTAACCGGCGCTGGTGCCGAAGATCGTCACGCCCGCGTCGGCGACCAGGTCCCACAGTGCGCCCAGGTCGGGGGTGGTGCGTGGCTCGGGCACGGTGATGGTGGGTGACGGGTGGGGATCTGCGGCCGAAGGCCGACCCTTGAGGGTGGTGGTGGGTGACG
>DXDP01000174.1 GCA_019115445.1 Candidatus Nocardiopsis merdipullorum | reverse complement strand
GCGCCGCCGCGAACATGCCGATCATCCCCGAGCGTGTGGGGAAGGGGGCCGTGTCGCGTACGCCGAAGGCGCTGTGCTCACCCCAACTCTGCATGGGACCGGCCAACCTGAGCAGGAACCCGCTCATTGCTCGGCTCCGAAGGCCGCCTCGATCGCTTCCGCGCGCAGCCCCGGATAGGAGTTTTTGCGCCGGCCCAGACCCGAAAGGGCTTCGTCCGAGTCATCGAGGCCGGCGTGGGCGCTGAAGTGCAGCTCGTCCTCACCCCACAGGGTGTGCAACCGTCGAGCGTATGTCGACAGTGCGGTGCTTGCTTTGGCGGAGTACCCGTCGGTACCGGTCACCGGCTGTTCGAATGCGGGCGCGAAGGAGATGGGGCGGTCTCCTCGTACGGCCACGTACACCAGTTCGGGGATGGTCATCGCACCGGTGGCGGTCTGTTTACCGCTCGGCACGGTGGCCAGGAACCCGGCCAGGAACTCCGATACCAGCTCTCGGGCCGTTGCCGTGTCGCCCTCGAGGTTGTCCAGCAAGGTACCGATGTTGACGTTCGCGTACCGGTAGAAGGTGCCGGCGCTGAATTGGCCCACGTTCATGTGCCCGCTGCCGTGATCGTCTGCGGGGCGGATGTCGTCCACTGCGGTGAAGAAGTCGGTTTCCACTTCGGTCCCGTGCACGGTGAAGGCGTGGGCGAACTGCACCGCTCCGTCGACGTTTCCTCCGGGGAGTTCGGCGAGCATGCGTCCGAACAGGTTGATGGTGGCGTTGCGGGAGCGGAGGATGTCGGCCACCTGTCCCGTGGGCAGAACAGCCTTGGGGTTCTTCTGGCCGGAGATGCGTTGCAGTTCTTGTTCGTGGTCGGCAGCGAGCTGGGCGAGTTCATCCAGTCCCTTGGTCGGCAGGTACAGCAGCACGGAGGTGCTGGGGAGCTGGCCCTCCTTGTCGGGTTCGAGTTTGATCCCCTTCCCGGCCGCGGCCACCACCTGTCGTCCGGCCAGCTCAGCCAGCTCCGGGCTCCAGCCCTGAGCGGTCAGCCGCTCGGCGACAGCACCGATGATGCGGCGGGTTCGCACCGCGGGGTCGGCGAGCTTGGCCTCGACCTGGTGGCGTACGGCTCGTTTCCAGCTCTGGCTGGACACACGGGTGCGTTCGGCCCCTCCGTACTCGAGCACCTTGGGCAGCCCGAGGTCGTCGCGGTTGACGTTGGAGTAGGGCAGAGTCTGCAGCGCGTGGATGTCCAGGTAAGTGGGGGTGTTCATGCTGTCTCGCTCTCGGAGTGGTCGGCGGTGGCGGTCTGGTTGCTGCGTTGGCGTTGAATCCGGTCCCGGGTGCGGTGGTACTGCTGCACCCACTGCTTGGCCACACGACCGCGTTCTTCGTCCCAGAGCGCCAGGTCACGCAGGAGCAACCCCCAATCGACCGGTACGGCGCTCGCACGAAGGTGGGTGATGAGTTTGGGCAACTCGCGGTGGAGGCGGTCCGTGCGGTAACGGGCGAGCAGGTGTAGGCGCCCCTGCACCATGTCACCCTTCAAGTGGCCGTTTTCCACTGCCTGGGCCAAGGTCTGGCCCAAAGCACGGCGCTGCTGTCGTGTGGGGTGCTCGTCCGCGGATGCTCCGGTCGGCGTCTCAGGTCGTGGACTCTCGTCTTCGGATTGCTCTTCTACGACTTCGGTGTCGGCGTCTTCGTCCTGAGCCAACTCTTCTGCTTCCTGATCGCGGGCTCCGCGCTGCTGAGCAGCCACGAGTGCGGCGACGGTGTAGAAGGCACGTTCTGTGGCCCGATCGTGTTCTTCGGGGAGGTAAAGGGCCACGACGGCGTGGGCGTGGAAGTTGGCGATGTCTTCCGGTGGCCGCCCGAGACCGCGTCGAAGGGCGGCACGGGTACCTGGATCATGTGCGTTGACCTTGCGCACGTAGGCAACCATCCGATCGCCCGTCTTGACGAGTGCGTTGCGTTTCACTGTGACTCCTCAGTGGTCGAGGCGGGGGTGATCCACCCGGAATAGAGACCACGGCGCACCTTTTCGAGCGCTTCGGCCATCCGGGGGCGGCGCGCATAAGGCTCGGTGACATGATCGAATGCCTCCACCGCGGTATGGATGAAGGTGTTTCCGGGACCGCTTCGGTCCTCGTCGAAAACGATCTTCCAGAAGTCTCTTTCGGCGCGTTCCCAGTAGCGGCTCAGGCCGCGCCGCAGCCACGGTCCTGCCCCTTCGTTCACCCCGGTGGCCTGGTGCCAGCCGTCTCTGAGGACCGCGCTCAGGGCACGGCCCGAGCGTTCCGCGGCTTCGCGTGCTGCGCTGACGCGATGGGCGTCTTCGGGGGCGGCGCCCGCAGCCTCGTCGGTCAGCCACTGCAGTACCGGCGGGGTCGTCGCGGCGAACCACTGTTTGTCCCGGGTCTGGCCGTCCTGGTCGAACCCGAACGCCCGTAGAGACAGGTCGCGGCGCACCCGAACGGACAGGTCCATGTTGGGGCCGCACCAGTCGAGGATCTCCGGGCGCCGTGTCTTCCCGTCAGCACTGGACTTCAGGAGCAGAGCATCGAGGTCACGCCAGACCGCCCGGTCGGCATCCGCTCGGCGAACGTAGACATCACCGGCCTTGCTCGTGTCATGGATGACATAAGGGTCACGCAGGTCTGGGCCAGGATGGCGCCAGGCCCAGGTGATCCATGCATCCACGACGTGGCTGCCATCGGAATCGGGGGCGAGCAGGAGCGCGTGGCGGTATCGGGAGACCAGGAGACCGGCCAGCCCTTCGCCGGAGGGCGGCAGGCCCAGAGGGTCGGGCAGCTCAGCGCTCTCCCAGGGAGCCGGGGTCCGTTCACTCTCATCCCCCGGATAGGGGATGTTCAGGACCAAGGAATGGAAGAGGTCGGGTCCTGCCGGGTGGAAGGAGAGCGAACGCCGGAGGGGCCCTGCGGTCATGTTGGCTTCCTTGGTATCGGCGACCTCACGGCTGGCGCATCGTCCGGAAGGCCCGTAGTAGAGCCAGGCCAGTAGGGACCATGCGGCTTCGGCGGCGGTGACCGGTGCGGGGGAGCTGTCCACGTGGTGGCCGAGCCAGACCAGGTTGTTCCCGGCCGGTCTTCCCCACACCAGTTTGTTCACGCCGGCGCTCTTCGGGCTTTGCTCACGAAGGCGGGGATCCTGCATCCAGGGACGTCCGGACGCGCCGAACAGGTCAAATCGTCCGTCGTACTTGGCGAAGTAGGAGTTGACGGCGTCCTCGGGAAGCCGGCCACGGGCAAGGACATCAGTACGCCGTTCCAGCCAATCTTCCAGGTCCTCAGCCGTGTCGAGTCCGGTGACCCTGGCCGTGAGCAGGGCCAGGACCCGCCACAGTCCGGCTGTGGCCGGGGGCAACGGCACTTCCACGTCCGCGTACTCGTGCGCGCGGACCAACACTTCGCGCAGCCCGATGCTCTTCGCCTTCGCCCCTGCTCCGAGCGGGCGGGCCAAGAGCCACGAGCGGGTGGCCAAATCGTAGACACTCTCAGGCATAGGACCTCAAAAGAAGGGAGCGGTCGTGGTCACGTACAGAGCTGGTCCGAGCCCCACACTTGTGGGCCTGGGACGGAGGCAGATGGATAACTGCGGGCTCACCTCTCAGCCAACAGGCCCACGCGCTCGTCCAAGCGCAGTCTCCGCTTGCCGAGCTGTGGGCCCTGCACCCCCGCCTCTTCCACGACCCGGTGCATCAGCAACTGCACATGGCGTAGGTGAGGATTGAACTGCCAGGCTTCCGGGGGAGCGACCTGCTCCTCATGGCCCTGCAACCAGTTCCCGGGCACCGGCAGGCTGTGGGACAGGACGGCACGTACCTGGTCTTCAGTGAACCTCCCGTGTGGCAACTCGCCCTCTGACGGGAGCCTCTCGGACAACGCAGTGTCCAACCAGCGCTCACCCTCAGGACCGACGTAGCAGCACACCACCCGTGCCGAGTCGGCCCCGAATCGCGTGGCCACCTGCGCTTCATCGAGGTCATGGTCGGTGAGCTGGTAGAGGTCACGCATCACCCTGCGCGGCGGCGGGATCGCTGCGTTGTTTCCGAGCTGGCTGTGCGCCATGTCTGCGGCTTGACGGTCCAGGTCCTGATCAGGCAGTTCAGGGTTCAGTTCGTCATCGTCGATCATGCCGTCCACGAGCTCCTGTACGTCCTCGGGGACACGAACCGGCCGCCCTTGCCTGCGTCGGAGCAAGTTGTGGGTGCGTAGGAGCAGAGAGGGGTGGTGGATGTACCCCCACACTCGGGGAATGGCTTTCTCGGAGTCCGCTTCGGAAGGGGCGAGCACGACCAACCGCGGCGCATCGGCCCATGAGGGGCGCTGGACAATACCGCGGTGTTCGTGCCGCCAGCACCGACCGGAGCGTTGCAGCAGCAGGTGGACCGGTGCGAGGTCGCTGATCATCAGATCGAGGTCGATATCGATGCTCTGTTCGATGATCGCTGTCGCCACGAGAATCGCTGCACGAGGACGTTCCCCTTCCCTTGCCCCGTCCGCGCCGAAGCGCCGTATGACCTGGCGCGTGATGTGTTCGCGCTGGCCGGCGGGGAATCTGGCGTGCAGCACGTGGAGTTCTGGCGGCTCGGTTCCGGACTCTTGCGCGTATCGCACGGACCATTCCGCCAGGTCCGAGAAGGTGTGTTGGGCTTCTGCGACGGTCGTTCGGATGACGGCAACGCATCCGCCGTTCTTCACCAGGTCGGTCAGTTCTTCTCGGACCGCTGAGTCGAGGTGGGTGGTCTCTTCACCGACCAGTGGCATCTCGCGGCATTGCACGGTCAGTGGCTTGCGCGGTGTCGTCTCCAGCGGTTGGGGGTTGACGGTCACCGTGTGAGGGGCCTCAACGCCGGTGTAAGCCCATCCTGGGTAGCGCACCTCTGGGACGGGGTCGGCTCCGCGCCGTCGCCCGGCCCCTTTGAGGTAGGCCTCGGTGAGTACACGGGCTGTGCGGTGATGCAGTGTGGCCGACAGCAGGATCACCGGAACCTGGAGCCGGCCGAGCCAGTTGAGCAACCGGGTGACCAGGGCCAGCATGTACGCATCCGCGGAATGC
>DXDP01000173.1 GCA_019115445.1 Candidatus Nocardiopsis merdipullorum | reverse complement strand
CGGTGCTGCGAGTGCTGGATGCCCGAAACCGTCTGAAACCTTCTCCGGGACACCTGAACAGTTACGAAGAATCGAGGTCAGTGGTCAGGCGTCCCTTCGGGCCAGATACAAAGAGACGCGGCGCTGAGTGTGAAGTTTCCCTGGACACTTTCTTTGACAGACAAGATATATCCGTCTTCGGGGTGCTCGACCGAAATGAATCTCAGTTCCTCCCACGCATCTGACAAAACGGAGTAACCATTGTCATCCCAGTATCTGATAAGAATTTGAGCATTCTTGAAATTGTCATCTTCTGGGAGGTTGCTCAGTTTATAACCTTTGGTTACCTGGTAACTGTTCAGGTGTCGCGGAGAAGGCTCAGACGGTTTCGGGCATCCAGCACTGGCCCTGGGCCAGATAGACCAGAGCGTCGAACATACCGATGCCGTGCTTGGCCGCGGTCGCTACATAGGAACGCACCGCGCAAAACCACTCGGCTCCGGCCAGAGACCGTAAGCACCCCGACACCTTCTGGCGGACCTTGACCATCCGCACCTGGCGCTCGGCCGGATTGTTGTCGAAGGGGGCACGCTCATCGACGGTGAACCGCAGATAATCGTCCTGGCGGTTGCGCATCCGCCTGGCCAGGGCGTGAAACTTGGCCACCAGCTTGGACTCCCGACCCGAGGTCTGGTCCAAACCGATGGCCACCGCGCTCGACCACTGGTGGCGCAACGTCCCCATCCGGGCGGAGTCGATCCCCGCCAACGAAGAGGACTTCGCCAGGTGCTCATCGACCAGCACCTTCATCTCCCGCAGCGCCTGGGCGGCCTGGCCGGCCCAGCACCACACCCCTTCCCCAGCCGCGTCACAGACCGCTTGGAGCTCACGCAACAGGTGGGCGTTGCACAACACATGGGCCCCGACATCGGTGTAGGTGTCATACGGTGCCCAGGCGTCATGGACCGCCAACCCGGTGAAGGTGGGCAACACCCCGGCCGCGTCCATGGCCGCCGTGCCCCGCTTGGGGTGAGCGGTGAGCAGGCTCCACTTGTTGGTGGAGGCCGAGTGCACCCACACCAGGGACCCGCCCACCCGCAGCCCGGTCTCATCGAAATGCGCCACCGGGGCGGCGGCGATGTGCTGGGCGGCGGTGCGGGTGAAGGCCTCCAACCCGGCCCCGGCCCGGCGGGCGGTGGAAATGACGGTGCCCGCCGAGACCGCGCATCCCAGCAGGTCCGACAACGCTTGGGCGGTGCGTTTGGCGGACAGGAACTGGCCCAGGTACAGGTAACAGATGGTGGCGCGCACGTTCGCCCCGAACTGCACGGGGGCGTTGACCCCCTGCGGGGCGTCGGCCCGGGTGGCTTTGCCGCATGCGCAGGTGCGCTCGATCATCTGGTGTTCGGTCACCGTGGGTTTGATGGGGGGCAGATCCACGACCTGGCGGCGCACCATCCCGGTCCGTGCCGCTCCGGCCAGGTCGGCCCCACACCCCTCACACGCTGGTGGTTGGTGTTCGGCCACGTGGTCGGGGTCAGCGGTCTGGGCGCGGGTGCGGCCCGGGTGGCCGTCCTGCCCACCGGGTTTGCGCCCGGTGCGGCGGCGCTGGGACTTGGGTGCGGGCTTGACCAAGCCGTCGGCCGAAGGGGGCTGGGAGGAGTTACGCGAGCTCCGCGCGATCTGGGCTTCCAGCTCAAAGATCCGCTTGTTCGCGTGCTCCAGCTCGGACCGCAGTTGCACGACCAGCGCGGCGAGCTCCTGGTAGGAGGGCGCGCTCTGGTCGGAGGAGGTCATGGGCTCATCGTCGCAGGACAGGTGCTTGTGGCGCAGGCGAACCGATCAACTGATCCCAGAGACCTGAACAGTCACCACCGTGGAAGGACAGGCAAGCACGAAAGGGGTGGCGCCCGGCCTTGGCGCCACCCCTGCTGCCTTGACGATTCCATTTCTGAGCCAGGCTCACGGACAGGCCATATGCCGCCCCGACCCAAGCGGTCAGGCGACGAAGTCCAAAACGAAGTCGAACTCGGCAAGCTTTTCAAAACCCTCGTTCTGGACGTTCATGAGTAGGCGTGGATCGAAAAGCATGTCGGTGTCGTTACGTGGCTCACCCGGAAAATAGAGCTGGGTGGTCAGTACCGGCCGATGGGGAGCCTGCACCTTGACATGCAAGTGGCGGGTACGACCGGGGTAGAGGCCCGGGACGATGGTGTTCAGGTGGAAGGCACCATCGGTGTTGGTGAACTGGTGCCCCCGGTAGTCGTAGCCGATGCTGTCGTAGTCTCCGGCATCATCGGCCTGCCAAAAGTCGACCAGGGCACCAGAGACGGGGCCACAGTCACGGGAAAAGACATAGCCGGACACAACCAGCGCAGTGCCGGGATGGCCCGGAACGACCAAATCGGTACGCTGCGGGGAGTTCGCCTTGAAATAGGGACCTTCCATCTGCGGGGGTGTGGGGTCGTCACCGTCGTCACACTGAGGAGTGGGAGCCAGAAGATGGCCGTTTTCGGCTTCTTCTCTGGCCAGCGCTGGAACGGCTCCGGTTCCACTCAGGAGTGTCGCGGCGGGCGCCGCGATGAACGCGGCTTTGAGCAGGCGCTTGCGGGTCGGCCCGTCCTGGGTTCTCTCAAGTCGCTCATCGTACTCGCCCATGGAGTGCTCCTTGTAGCCGAATCAAAAGAGGGGGAGGCAGAATTTCGACCATGTCTCCCTCTGGGTTGTGAAGACATTACGTTCCACTTCCAAGGTGGGCGATGGACAGATCTCGGAGAACGTGGTGTTTGTGCAGGGATTCACCCGGAGTACCGATCTTGCTCGGACCCACCTCCGGGTTCAGGAAAAGCATCGCTGTAGTGGCGAAACCCACCAGGGCTGACACCGGTCTCACGACGAAAGAAACGACAAAAGTAAGCGGGATCCTGGAATCCGACGGCACGGGCGATGGCGGCCACCGTCAAGTCGGTACTGTTCAGGAGCCGTTTGGCTTCCAGAACACGGGCACCACGCAGGAGGGATCCTGGGGTGCGTCCAGTGGTTGTTCGTACCACGTCGGCCAAGTGGCCAGGGCTCACCCCCAGTTCGGTGGCGGCTTGGGCGACAGACATGCCAACGGCTGCTTCGTGGTGCTCCACCAGGCGCAGGAAACGTTCCCCCAAGGCATCGGTGGCCGATGGCGGGGGTACAGGCTCCCGTTCGAAGGAGCGGGCGGCGCGGGTGAGCAGGATGTGCAGGTAGGCACGCAGGATCGAGACCATGCCAACTCTGCGGGCTCGGAATTCGCTCACCATCTCGTCGAGTATGTCGGTGATCTGGGTGGCGATGTCGGGGGTGAGGGCCTGCCAGGGGCGCTCAACGGCCAGTCGGCGTAGCAGCTCTCGGTCCTGTGGACGCTCCAGGAGGAAAGAATCTTCCAGCAGGACGACTTGGCCGTCCACGCCGTGGGCCCGGTCCCAATAGTGGACCTGACCTGCGGTGAGGATGCCCAGGTTGGGTGGGCGTATGGGCCAACGGTACAGGTCGATGACGTGTTCACCAGTGCCTGCGGTGACATACACGATCTCGTGGAAGGTGTGCCGGTGAGGGTAGGTGGCCCTGGACAGGGGGCCGATGGTGTCGAAGGTTCCGATGGCGAAGGGGAGGAACTGTGGGGCAGGGACCTGCAGCTGGTGCAGTTCCAGGGGAGAGGGGGAAGTTTGCATGGACATTCTTCTACCCTCCGGCCTCCTGCTCCATCCAGCTCCGGGACGGCCGTGGGCACGTCCTTGAAGGGGCAACTGGCAGGGCCACATCTTCACGAGGCGCTTTCTTTGTTGACTCCGAAGGCCTGTCACGAACCAGCGGCTGTGAAGGTTCTGCCAAAACCCCGTCGTGAAGCCGTGGTCACCGCGTGTCAACACCGGTGTAACGGTCTGCGTATTTAGCATCGGGGGCATGCTCGCCGACAGCGGTGGGGCCGGCCTGCGCTCGGTGTTGGTCGGCGCTTGGAAACGTCGGCGTCGTCGACGAGGGGGTACCCACCATGGCAGGAACGTTTCTCATCACCGGAGCCGGGACCGGGTTCGGTAAAGAGG
This sequence comes from Candidatus Nocardiopsis merdipullorum, assembly GCA_019115445.1. Lineage (GTDB taxonomy): Bacteria > Actinomycetota > Actinomycetes > Streptosporangiales > Streptosporangiaceae > Nocardiopsis > Nocardiopsis merdipullorum. The sequence continues at coordinate 1,396 of DXDP01000173.1, read as the reverse complement.
TAGCGCTGCGCCTTGCCGAGCAGGGATATGAGGTGATCGCCGGTGTGGAGGTCATCGCACAGGTGAACGCTGTGCGTGCTGAGGCCAGGGACCGTCAGGTGAATCTCCGGGTGGAAAAACTCGACGTCACCTCTTCCAACGACCGAAGGAACGCCTGGTCATGGGATGTCGACGTATTGCTCAACAATGCGGGCACATCCGAGGGTGGATCCACGGTCGACATCCCGGCCGATCACTTGCGTCACCAGTTCGAAGTGAACGTGTTCGGGCCGATTCTGCTCACACAGGGATTTGCCAAGAAGATGGTCACCCGAGAAAGCGGCAAGATCGTTTTCATGTCCTCGGTGGCGGGGCTGACCACGGACCCGTTCACCGGCGCCTACTCGGCCTCCAAGCACGCGGTTGAGGCATTTGCCGATGCTTTGGATCAAGAGCTGGCCGAGTTCGGCATCACCGTGGCCACCATCAACCCTGGCCCTTACCTGACCGGTTTCAACGACACGATGTTTGAAACGTGGAAGACCTGGGGTGATGATCCATCAGAGCGGTTGTTCGACTATGCGAAGCTGGCCTTTCCCCACGAGCAGTACGATCCTGAGCTGGTGTTCGAGACCACGATGAGGGTTTTGACCGGGCAGGAGGAGATGTATCGTCACGTCCTTCCTCGGGAGATGATTCCTCAGATGAAGGAGCAGGTGGACTCTGTCTGGGACCGTCGACTCAATGACGGGACACGTCCTGCTCTGGTTCAGAAGGCTTATGACATCGCCCCGTACACATCGGTTTCCTGAGTGTTGTCGAAGCGGTGGTGAGGTCTTGTCCGCTGGTGCAGGTGGGCAGACTCCAGGACTTGGAGAAGGGTCCTGTCCCAGGGGCCGGGGAAGGTGCTGTTTTCAAGGTACGACCTTGCCAGGCCACAGGCTTGCTCACCCAAGCAGGCACCCCCCTGTAGCAGGGGCTACACCCGAGCACGCCCGCAAGGGAGGGGGCATGTGATCGCCGACGACACTCTCCCCTCCTGCGAGCAGGTGGGAAACCACAAGACCTTCTCCTTGGTCAAGCATCGGCCGGCACGGTAGGAACCTCCAGATCATTACGGCATCGGGTGGTGAACCTGTGCGGGCGGTCTGGTCATTACTGGGGGGCGGTGCATGAGGTCATGGTGGCTCGGGGGAAGATCACCCGCGCGGTCCTGACACTTCAGCCATGCAAAGCACGATGAAAAACTCACTGGAGAAGATGATTCACACGTGCCGGCTCCCTGCTCGCAAAGCAGGGAGCCGGCACGCCCTACAGTTCCGTGCAGCCATGGATCAACGTGAGGCCGTCTACGGGTGAAACCGTAGCCGGCCTTGGGCGTGGTCTCCGAAAGGGCATGTTTTAGGCTGTGGAAGTC
>DXDP01000172.1 GCA_019115445.1 Candidatus Nocardiopsis merdipullorum | reverse complement strand
GGCGGTCGGTGACCTTGTCGATGAGGCCACCGGAGTCGTTCCGGGCCTGCTCGGCGAGCTTCCAGGAGGCCGGGTTGCCGATCCGGATCGCGGTGGCGATGGTGCTCGGGGCAGTGACCGGCTCGCCCTTGACGATGGGGGCGGCACCACTGGCCTGGAAGCCGAGCATACGTGGGGTTCGGGTCGCCACGCCGGCCTCGGCGTACTCGGTGTATCCCATCCAGTACGCGGAGATGTTGCCGGCGTTGCCCACGGGGACGCAATGGATGTCGGGAGCGTCCCCCAGCGCGTCGACGACCTCGAAGGACGCGGTCTTCTGGCCCTGCAGTCGGTAGGGGTTGACCGAGTTCACCAGTGCGACGGGGTGGTCGACGCTGAGTTTGCGGGCCAGTTCCAGGCAGTCGTCGAAGTTGCCGTCGACCTGGAGCAGACGGGCACCGTGGACAAGGGCCTGGGCGAGCTTGCCCATGGCGATCTTGCCTTGGGGGACCAGGACCGCGCAGGTCATCCCGGCCCGAACCGCGTAGGCGGCTGCACTGGCGCTGGTGTTTCCGGTGGAGGCACAGATCACGGCCTTGGCCCCGTCCTCGGCGGCCTTGGTGATGGCCATCGTCATCCCGCGATCCTTGAAGGAGCCGGTGGGGTTGAGGCCCTCGACCTTGAGGAAGACGTCGCAACCCGTCAGTTCGGACACTCGGCGGGCCGGCAACAGGGGTGTACCGCCCTCCTGGAGGGTGACGACGGGGGTGTTCTCGTTGACGGGAAGGCGGTCGCGGTACTCCTCGACGACGCCTCGCCACGCCCGTGCCATGCTCACAACAGTGTCCCTTTCGGGTGAATGTGGTTTCACTCGACGCGTGATCCGGCCGGTGGCGTCACTGCGGTGAGCGCCACTACCAGCCACAAGTCTATGATCACGCCGAGCCTATCTCGAATTGCGGGCGCCTGCGTCTCATATGATGAAACGGCAGAACACGTCGGAACAGCCGCACGGCCCGCACCGTACGGCCTCGAACCGGGACACGGATCAGTCCGCGAAGGTCTCCACCCGCATAACACCGGCGACCTCTCGTACCATCTCGTGACCACGCAGACGTTCGACCGTGCTACGCAGCGCAGCATCCGGCGCCGGGTGGGAGACCAGCACCAACTGGGCGTCGTCACCGCTCCCCTCCTGGCGTACGTTCCTGATCGACACGTCGTGGTCGGCGAAGATCTCCGCGACCTTGGCCAACACCCCCGGCCGGTCGGTCACGTCCAGTGCCACGTGGTAACTGGTGATGGTCTTTCCCATGTCGTGCACCGGCAGTCCGGCGTCGTGGGCCCCCTCCCCCACCGACGTGTTCGCGAGGCGGTTGCGGACCACCGCGACCAGGTCACCCAGAACGGCACTGGCCGTGGGCACACCCCCCGCACCCGCTCCGTAGAACATCAACCGTCCCGCGGACTCGGCCTCGACGAACACCGCGTTGTAGGCCTCCTTGACGGTGGCCAGGGGGTGTTCCAGCGGCAGCATCACCGGGTGGACGCGTACGCCCACCGATTCGCCGTCCTCCGAACGCTGACAGATCGCCAGGAGTTTGACGACGCAGCCCATCTCCCGGGCTCCGGCGATGTCGGCGGCCGACACCCCGGTGATGCCCTCCCGGTGCACGTCCGCGGCGGTCACGTTCTGGGTGTGGAAGGCCAGACGGGCCAGGATCGCGGCTTTGGCCGCTGCGTCGAAACCCTCCACGTCGGCGGTCGGATCGGCTTCGGCGTAACCCAACGCCTGAGCCTCCTCCAGGGACTCCGTGAAGCCCGAGCCGAGCGAGTCCATCCTGTCCAGGACGTAGTTCGTGGTGCCGTTGACGATGCCCAACACCCGTTCGACCCGGTCCCCGGCCAGTGAGTCGCGCAGTGGGCGCAACAACGGGATCGCCCCCGCCACGGACGCCTCGTAGTACAGGTCCACACCGGCTTCCCGGGCCGCCGCGTGCAGCGTCTGACCGTCCTCGGCCAACAGTGCCTTGTTGGCCGTGACCACGGACTTGCCCGCCTTGATCGCGGCGAGGATCAGCGAGCGGGCCGGCTCGATCCCACCGATCACCTCGACGACCACGTCGATGTCCGGCCGGGTCAACAGGCCCATGGCGTCGGTGGTCAGCAGCTCTGAATCCACGCCGCGGTCACGGTCCGTGCGACGGACCGCGATCCCGCCGATCTCGATGGGCGTTCCCACCCGCGCGGCCAGTTCCTCGGACTGTTCGTTGATCAGTCGGACGACTTCCGAACCCACAACGCCGCATCCGAGCAGCGCCACCTTCATCGCCATTTGGGCGTGACTCCCACTTCTCTCGTGTCCTGTCGTCGCTGTTGCGGCCAAGGCCGCAGCGGGACGGATGTTTCAGCCGACGTCGAGGCGGAGCAGGTCCTCCTCGCTCTCCCTACGCACGATCACGCGGGCTTTCCCACCCCGGACCGCGACCATGGCCGGTCGGGGCAGGTGGTTGTAGTTGCTCGCCATGGAATAGCAGTAAGCACCCGTGGCTGCCACCGCCACCAGGTCGCCGGGTCTCAGATCGGCGGGCAGGTACAGGTCGTGCACGATGATGTCGCCGCTCTCGCAGTGCTTGCCGACCAGGCGCGAAAGCATCGGTTCGGCGTCGCTGACTCGCGAGACCAACTGGCTGGTGTACTCCGAGCCGTACAGAGCGGTGCGGATGTTGTCGCTCATACCACCGTCCACGCTGACGTAGGTACGGATGCCCTCGACGTCCTTGACGGTGCCCACTTCGTACACGGTGATCCCCGCGGGCCCGGCGATGGCCCGGCCCGGCTCCACCGCGATGCGAGGTACCGGCAGATCGGCGTCCTCGCATTCACGACGCACGATCGCGGTCAACGCCTCGGCGATGGTCATGGGGGCGAGCGGGTCGTCGGAGGAGATGTAGGCGATCCCCAGGCCTCCACCCAGGTTCAGCTCGGCCAGGGTGATGTCCAACTCCCCGTGGATGTGCGCCAGGAAGCGGGTGACCCTGCGGGCAGCGACCTCGAACCCCGAGGTGTCGAAGATCTGCGACCCGATGTGTGAGTGCAGGCCCACCAGTTCCAGGTGGGGAGCGGCCAGTACGCGTCGCACCGCCTCGGCCGCCGCCCCGGTGCTCAGCGCGAACCCGAACTTCTGGTCGTCGTGCGCGGTGGCCACGAACTCGTGTGTGTGCGCTTCCACGCCCGTGGTCACCCGGATCAACACCTTCGGGAGCGCCCCCATCTCGGCGGCCACGGACTCCAGGCGGTCGATCTCGTCGAGCGAGTCCACGACGATGCGACCCACCCCGGCCTCCACGGCCCGACGTAGTTCGTGGACGGACTTGTTGTTGCCGTGCATGCCGATGCGCTCGGCGGACACCCCTGCGGCCAGGGCCACGGCCAGTTCCCCGCCCGAGCACACGTCCAGCTTCATGCCCTCCTCGGTGACCCAACGGGCGACCGCCTTGTTGAGCAGGGCCTTGCCCGCGTAGTAGACGTCCGCCCCCGTGAACGCGGTGCTGTAGTCACGGGCGCGCGAGCGGAAGTCCTCCTCGTCCATGACGAAGAGCGGTGTTCCGTACGTACGGGCGAGTTCGTCGACGCCGATACCGCCGACGGTGAGTTCACCGTCGACGCGTCGAGCCGTGGCGGGCCACACCTTCGGGTCGAGGGCGTTGAGGTCCTCGGGCGGGAGCGGTGGGTTGTCCTCCGGCAGGATTTCCGCGTGGCGGGAACCGGCGGGGTGGGCGTAGCGACTCATGACGGTCTTTCGGCTGGGTTCATGTCTGTGTGATTGCGGAGGGCACCCTCCCCATTGTCCACTCGTTCGGTCAAAACAAGGGGGTCGGGTCGTTCTCCGCGGATGTACGGCGGGTCGTCCTACAGCCTTGTGGGCGCGGACACACCGAGAAGGAAGAGCCCCGTACGCAATACACCGGCGACGGCTGCGGGCAGTTCCGGTTCCGAAACGGTCCCCTCCACCCGTTCGGGGGCCCCGTGGGAACACGTTCGCCACTCATCGTAGGCACTGGCCAGAGTCTCCAGGTATCTGACCAGAATGTGGGGTTCCTCTCTGTGCGCAGCCGCGTCCAGGGCACTGGGGCCGTCGAACAGGCAACGGCGGACCTCAGCGGTGTGTGCCACACAACCATCCACCACGGGTGCCCCCTCGGCGACCCATCGGACCCGACTCGTGGCGTGCGCGTGTGCGTAACGCAAGCGGAAGGCCGGGTTGGCCTCGGTCAGACGCGCCCAGGCACCCGGGTACTCGGCCGAGGGCAGGACCGGCAGCTCCCGGCCGGTGGAGTCGCGTTCGCGCGGGTACTCGGGGATGGAACGGCAGAAGGCGATGCGAGCGCTGTCCTCCCCGACAGCGGCCAGTGTCCTGGCGGCAGGGGTGAGCAGCTCGACCCCTTCCTCGTCGCGGTAGGGGTCGCGCCAACCGACCTCTTCGTCCTCTTGGGGGCCGGGGGGCGGTGGTTCGGTGGCCACTGCCTGGAAGATCCGGGCGCGGGCGTCGGCCCTTGCGTGTCTTCGGGCCTGGGCGATCGGTCCGCTCTTGTGCAGCGGTGTACGTGGCCACCGCCCCTCACCGGTCCAGTCGCGTCCGGTGAGCCAGCGTGGCCCGTCCGCGGCGGCCTCCAACAGTGCGGTGCGGGCCGCCTCGGTGAAGGTGACTCAGACAAAACCTCGGCCGTCCCCCAGGAGCGTGGCGAAGTCCGTGTCTTCCGCACGGAGCCGGTCGACGATGCGCTCGCACACGTCCACCGCGGTACGGCTCTTGCGGGCGCGGGGCCCGGCCGACACCTGTGTGAGGATCCGGGGGGCCAGTGGCGAGGCGGCGTCGTACCCCTTCGGGGCCTGGTCTCCGCGCGGCCAGGTGAAGGGAAGGTCTCGTGGGTCGAGTTCGAAGGCCCGGGCAGCGGCCTTGCGTATCTTGTCCTCCAGTATCCAGGGGGTCACACCGTCCTCCCCCTGTCCTGGTCCAAGAGCGTCCGGACGAGTTCGACCAGGGCTTGGGGATCGAACGGTTTGGTCACGTAGGCGTCCACTCCGATCCGTTCCCCGTGTTTTCGGTCCTCCTCCTGCGCACGCGCGGTCACCAGCACGATCAGGCAGTCGTGTGTGCTCTCGGCCGCACGCAGTTGCTCGGCCGCCGTCCAACCGTCCAGGCGCGGCATCATCACGTCGAGCATGATGACGTGTGGTGCGATGTGTTCGACCCTGTCGAGGCAGTCCTGTCCGTCCACAGCGGTGAACACCTCGAACCCTTCGAGTTCGAGGTTCAGGCGGATGAGTTCCCGGATCATCTCGTCGTCCTCGACGACGAGAACCCGTGCGGGTAGGGCGTTCACGGGCGTGACCCTACCGTTGCCCACTGACCGGGCACCACCGAATTCGAAAGGATCGACACACACTGTCGAACGTTTTCGCGTCACGGCGGACGAACGACCCCCGACCCCCTGCTACAGTTGTTCTGGCAGCCAGCCCCCTTAGCTCAGGGGACAGAGCACCGGCCTCCGGAGCCGGGTGCGGAGGTTCGAGTCCTCCAGGGGGCACCAAGCAAATTCTGGCGCGTGTTCCGGTTCCGTCGAACCCCTCCGAAAAAGTGTTCGACGATTCTGGTGCGCCTCACGGGAGCCCCGGGGGCTCTTCACCCCTTGGGGCTCGCCCGTTTCCTTTCCTTCACGATGCGGAGCACTTCGGTGTGCTCTCTTCCCGTCACCCGTCCGGGTCGCCCGTGCTCGTTCAGGTGTGCCGACGGCCGGCGAGCGCGTGAACGGTGTCCACGGTGCCCGCGTAGAGTTCCAGGTAGCGAGCAAAGAGCTCGTCGTAGACGTCGGTCACCGACACTTGGGGCTCGATCGTGTCGACGATCGGGTTCCAGTCCCTGATGAGCGGCACGTCCTTCCCGTCCGTCACGGCCTGTGCGGCGAGAAACGCCGCCCCATAGCTCGCACCGATCGTCGTCCTCGGCACCTGCTGCGCCAGACCCGTCACGTCCGAAACGATCTGGAGCCAGAGTCTGCCCTGCGTACCACCGCCGACGGCCACCACACGGCGGATGTCGGCACCGGCCTCACGCATCGTCTCGACGTTGTGCCGCACCGCGAACGCCGTCGCCTCCAGAACGGCGCGGTAAAGGTCACCCCGGGTGTGCCGCAGGGTCAACCCGGCGATCACGCCGCGGGCGTCCGGGTCCATGATCGGTGTCCGCTCCCCTGCGAAGTACGGCAACATCAACAACCCGCGAGCACCCGTTCCCGACCCCTCCGCCTCGGCGAGCAGTTCCGGGTAATCGGCTCCGGTGAGCTCTCCGAGCCACGACGTCAACGCACCCGAGGTGGCCAGACCGCCGGCGAGGTTGCGGGTTCCGGGAAACGCACCCGCCGTCGTCCACATCGAAGGTGTACGCAAGGTCTGCGTGCCGGTGGCGACGAGGAACATCGTCGTGCCGTACATCAACATGAGATCGCCGACCTCGTGGGCACCCGCGCTCACGGCCTCCATCCACGCGTCGATGCTTCCGGTGATCACCGGTGTCCCCACGGGAAGCCCGGTGATCCGCGCCGCCTCCGGCGTCACCGTTCCGGCGACCTCACCCGCCCACGCCAACTTCGGCGGCTCGATGCCGGTGGCAAAACGCTGCCACCACGTGTGGCACCATTCCTCTGCCTCGACGTCGTAGAGCGGCGAGGTCTGGCTCGCGGCCTGGTGGTCGAGCACGTATGCACCGGTGAGTTTGCGTACCAGCCACGAGGCGGGCATGAACAGTCGCCGTGCGCGGGTGTAGGTCTCCGGTTCCTTTTCGGCGATCCAGGCGATCTTCGGCCCGGCCGACTGTGAGGTGAGCGTGGAACCACCCACGCGGGTGATCGCGTCGATTCCGAGCTCGTCGGTCATCCGGTCCGCGATCTCCACAGCGCGGGTGTCCACGCCGTAGAGGATCGCCGGGCGCACCGGCTCGTCGTGCTCGTC
>DXDP01000171.1 GCA_019115445.1 Candidatus Nocardiopsis merdipullorum | reverse complement strand
TCCACACCTGGCTGAGCACGATGAGTACGGCACCGAGCACCCACACGAATGCGAGATTCCACCACCACGGCACAGCGAGCAGCAGCAAAGTGATCGCAATCACCTCCGCCGGGTGGGTGCGAGCGACCAGCGCTGCTCCCCGCAAGGCTCTCGGACGCCCGGTTTTCTTCCGATGGAGGTTCATATCGGTCTGCCCGGGACCCTCGAGCAGTGCCATGAAGCCGCGATTGGGCCCACCTCGCCAGGGCGGTGGTGGTCGATGGGCGTGCTGAGGTCTGGGGGGTATGAGTTCATTGTCCTCGAGGTCGAGGTCTTGACCGCCGCAGTCACGTTCCACCAGGTCCTGCGGGCTGCCGAAGCTCCGGAGAATTCCGCGTACGGTACCGACGTCGTCAGGGCCCACTGCGCGCCGCTCGTCGATCTTCGAGCGCAGACGCGTCAAGTAGGCGGTGCGTTCCTTCGCGGTCATGCGACCGTACAGCGCCATCCCGACCTCGGAGAGGTAGTCGAGGACCATTTGTTCCGAGCGCTGATTCATGAACCCATGGTGACCGACATTGACCTGGCTTTTAACCCCTGCTTCTCGGTTTCGGTCACCGAATCTGCTTCGAATACGGTCTGTGACGGGAAGGAAGCACTGTTGCTCGGGCCACGTGTGAGTGCACTGGGGCATCGCTTAGCGTTGGAATGATGACCGAAAACCCACCCTTCCGGGAGAACGACTCCGAGGCGCAACCGGTGCGCGAGCGTCCTCCCACATTCACGGCCTGGCTGCGCAACCGCTCGGACGAGGAACTCACCGCCCTGCTGACCGCCCGTCCCGACCTGGCCCGCCCGGTCCCCGCCGACGTGGGCGCACTCGCCTCACGAGCCACCTCCCGAAACGCTGTCCTTCGAGCACTCGAGCACCTGGACCGGTTCACCCTTCAGGTCCTGGAGGCCGTGGTCGGGCTCGGCGACGACCGCCTCTCCGAACCGGTGGGGGTGTCGGCCGAGGAACTGGCCACCGCGCTGCGCCTTGCACCCACCGTCGACCCTGGTGGGGACCCTCTGTCCCGGGCCCTTGCCCACCTGCAGGAACTGGCACTCGTGTGGCTGGATCGAGGCCGGTTGCGACCGGTCCGGGTTCTGCGTGACCTGCTGCCCCGACCCGCCCGACTGGGTGACCCTTCGCGGCCGTTGTTGGCCGCCCTGCCACATCGCGTGGTCACACGCCTTGCCGATGACCTGGGACCCCACGGGGGTGAGCACTCCCCCGTGGAGACGGTCGCGGCCCTGCTTTCCGATCCTGCCCGGCTGAACACCTTCCTGGAGGAGGTCGGTCCACGGGCACGGCAGCTGCTGGACAGCATGGTCTGGGGCCCGCCCCACGGCACCGTCACCGATGCCCGGCGTGAGGTCACTCTGGCCACCGCAGACTCACCCGTGGAAAAACTCATCGCCCGTGCGCTGCTGATCCCGACCGACGAGGCCACCCTCACCCTGCCGCGTGAAGTCGGACTGCACCTGCGTGCGGGCGCCCTGTTCCCGGAGGTCTTCGTCGATCCTCCGGTCCTCGAAGGGCGACAGAACCCGGTGGAGAGCGTCTCTCGCGCCGCGGCCGGACAGGCCTTCACGGTGTTGCGTGCCGTCGAAGAGCTGGTGAAACACTGGGCCGAGGACCCACCCGCCGTGCTCCGCAACGGCGGACTCGGGGTCCGTGATCTACGCCGAGCCGCCCAAGTCGCAGAGGTCGACGAAACCACCGCCGCACTGTTCATCGAGGTGGCGTACGCCGCCGGACTCGTCGACACCGACGACCGGCTCGGGGGTGAATGGCTGCCCACACGCGAGTACGACCTGTGGCGGGAGAGTCCGCCCGAGCAACGTTGGCTGCGACTGATCTCCGCCTGGTTGGTGTCGGACCGCGTGGCATCACTGGCCGGTTCCCGAGATTCCGGCGGACGGATGCGCAACGTGCTCGGTCCCGGCATGACCCGCCCCGGGGCTCCACAGGCACGCCGGGACACGCTGGACGGGCTGGCCGAGGCACCGCCGGGGTTGGCCCCTTCCGAGAATTCCCTGGCCGCACTTCTGACGTGGCGCCATCCACGACGTGCCTCGCCCGTCCACGACGAACTGGTGGCCGCTGCACTGTCGGAGAGCTCCCTGCTCGGACTCACCGCTCTGGGTGCACCCGCCGAACACATGCGGCTGTTCCGTGACGGCGACACCGACGCCGCCGCCCAACTTCTGGCCGAGGAACTGCCCCGGCCGCTGGATCACGTACTCCTCCAGGGTGATCTGACCGCTGTGGCACCGGGGCCGCTCGTCACCGGTTTGGCCCAAGAGCTCGCCCTTGTCGCGGACGTGGAGTCCACCGGAGGCGCCACCGTGTACCGCTTCACCGAGGCTTCGATCCGGCGGGCCCTGGATGCCGGGCGCGGGACCGCCGACATCACCGCCCTGCTCGAAAATCACTCACGCACCACGATCCCGCAGGCTCTGCATTACCTGATCACGGACACGGGGCGTCGACACGGGCGTTTGCGTGCAGGGGCCGTCTCCAGCTATCTGCGCTGTGACGAGCCCACCCTGCTGGAGGAGTTGGTCGGTGACCGGCGGGCCCAGGATCTTGGTCTGGTCCGGTTGGCGCCCACGGTCGTGGCCTCTCGGGTCGGTGTCTCCACTCTGATCGAGCGGTTACGTCAACTGGGTTACCACCCGGTGCCCGAGAGCGGTGACGGATCGATGCGGCTCAACAGGCCCGAGATACGTCGTGCCGAACCGACGCCCGCCCCCACCGAGGCACCCCCGTCCGTGGAGTCGACCCGGGCGGCCGTACTTGCGTTGCGGGCAGGTGACGAGGTCGCCACGGTCGCTCGGCGTCACGTCCCACTGCCCGAGGACGGGCCGCCCGGTTCCCGGGCCATGGCCGTCCTGGAGGCACTCTCCGAGGCGGCCCGGGACGGTCGACGCGTGTGGATCGGCTACACCGACACCGACGGGCGTCAGGTCAGTCGTATCGTGGAACCCTCCGTCGCGGAGGGTGGTTTTGTCACCGCCTACGACACCACCCGCGGGGCCGTGCACCGTTTCGCGGTTCACCGGATCACGGCCGTCGCCGAACTGGCCGAGAGCTGATCCGCCGCAACGACACGGACCGGCGGTGTGGGTGTCCCCGGGTGCCCCTATATTTGGGGTGTCCTCGAGGCGAGCCTTTCGACAGCGAGAGAAACCCCCATGAGCAACGCACCACTGCCCCCAGGGGCTTCGTCCCCCCGCGATCACGGACGGGAGCAAGGGCAGGAGGTCGAGCGGGAACCGTCCCGGGAGACCGATCACGGCAGCGCACGTGGTGAACGCTCCTCCCCGGTGACGGGAGGGGCCAACAGCTCCACCATGGCGCTGATCCTGCATGCGATCACGTTCCTGTGTTGTGCGAACTGGCTGTTCGGTGTCGCCGGGATCGTGTTCGCCGTGCGTGCCGGGCACGCGCGTGACCGTGGGCGGCCGGAACAGGCCGAAACACTCACCCGTTACTCTTGGTATTGCTTGGGGGCAGCAGGCGTGATGGTCTTCGTGATGTTGATCCTGAGCCTGGTCATGCTCACCCAGGCCGGTAGCTGGATCGAGGGGATCGTCGGCGTCCAACAATGGTGAGCCGGTCGGCGGGTCTTCGCCTCACGTGAACACACCACCCCTGCTCGTGTTGCGTCCCCGGTCAGAGAATGGGTATGCGACACAGTGTGACAAGGGGGGAGGAAATACCAGATGATCGGTGGCAGCAACGATCCGCGGGCCTTCTGGGAGCGTGAACAGGAATTCACGCTCGGCACCGCTGTGCCCGCGCCGTCCTCTCGACCGACCCCCTCTCGGCCGACCTCCACGGCGCAACCCATGGCCCCGGGACCCACCACACAACCCCCCGGAACACCCGCGCCGTCCGCACCACCGGCCCGCGTGGGCGGTGCCGTTGCCGCACTGGTCG
>DXDP01000170.1 GCA_019115445.1 Candidatus Nocardiopsis merdipullorum | reverse complement strand
GGTGCGGGCGGGGCCTCCGCGAACCCGGCCGTGTCGAGGCCGAACCGTACGGCACCACCTGTTCGGCCGTCACGGGCGGGGGCGGTGGTGGCGGTGACCTGGAACGGGTGCACGACCCGGTAGCGGTGGTAGAGCTCCTCGCCGTCGGCGTCGGTGCGTGCGTATTCGGGAAGACCGCGCTGTTCGAAGGGGGTGCCGTCGGGGAAGAGGTGACGGCCACTTTCCGGGCCGAAGGCGTCGAGCACGTCCCCGGGTTCGAGGGTGTGGAGGTAGGAGTCGCCGCTACGCCCCTCCAGGCCGTCCTCGACCTCTGTGACCAGCTCCTCGGTGTCCTCCGCCACCGAGGTCTCCTCGGCCGTGTCGAGTGTCTTGGGGTCGGCCTCTGTGGTGGCCAGTTCTTGGAAGAGCCAGCGGGCGGCCTCGTCCTCGGTGCCGAATTCCAGTCCGGGGCGTCCCTGGTCGGCGTCCATCACCGACGCGGACAGGTGGCCCTCCGGGTCCTGGGTGAGGAGGTAGTAGCTGCCGATGGTGTCGGCCTCGGGCCGGTCGTCACCCGGTAGTACATAGAGGTGTTCGGGCACCTCGGCGGTCCGGAGTTCCTCCCTGAGCATGTCGAAGGTGACCTCCTCACCGACCCAGTGACCGGGGATCGGTGGGACGGCGTTCTCCGCGGGCCCGGTCTCGGCCTGTTCCTGCTCCAGTTGTTGGGTGCTGAGCGTGTTGGTGATGAACGACCACCCGACCGACCCGGCGCACACCACCGCGGCCAGACAGACGCTGATGGCCACCTTGCCGAGGTTCTCGTCCAGGCGCCGCCGGGTGCGCTGCTCACCGAAGAGCACCGCCTCACGCAGGCGCTGTCGACGGACGGCGACGGACTCCAGCAGTTGGCTGTCGTAGTCGCGACCCACCGGCAGGGCTCCTCGTCTTCGCGGGTGACATCAGTGCTTCGGTCGTGTGGTTGGTGTGCGTCGATGCACGGTCGAACGTGTACTTGCCGGTCAGATCCTCATGACGGCTTCCTTGGCACGCCTCAGGGTGTCACTGGCGGTGCTGTCGTTCTCCTCCAACGTCGTACGCAGGAGCTGGATGATCTGGCGTACTTCGTTGCCCGACTCGTGCCAGGCTTTTTCGACGTCGTAGTAGGCGTCGTCGACCCCGTCGGCCTCGAAATCGGCCATGGCGGCGCTCACGTCGACCTCGCGCTCGCCGATGATCGCTTCCAGGCGACTGGCGATCCTTTCGATGTTGGTCTGTGCCTCGGCGGAGGCACCGGAGTCGTAGGCGTTCTGCCCTGCGGTCATCGCGTTGCTCCTTCAGGGGACAGTTCCGGTTCGGGGGTGAAAAAAGGGAGGGGGTGGGAGAGCCCGGTGCTCAGCGGAATTTGGCCGCGTCGAAGTTGGCCGAGGCCATGTTCTTCTCGGAGTCGTCGACCATCGTTTGCTCACCGGTCTGGAAGGCCGTGTTCATTTCGCCCTGGCCCTCGTTGATCCGGTTCAGGCCCGCGTTCAGGTCGGCGGTGATCTCGTCCGAGCGTTCCTTGAAGTCGTTGAAGGCGGCCGCGCCCGGGCCGCTGAACTTGTCACGGAGTGGTTCGGCTGCCTCGACCAGTTCCTTGATCAGGCTGGTGAGCTCTTCGCCGGAACCCTGGGTCTGGTTGGCCAGCGTGGTGATGGTCTCGTCGCCGTAGTTCCATCGGGTCATCGTTCACCTGTCTCTGCTCGGGGGTCTGGCAAAGGCGGTCGCCACTCGTAGGGGGAGATGCGCGCAGAGTGCACTCGGTTGCCATCATCTCTCATCGATCATGACAGGGGCACAGATACACCATTTCGCACACATGGGGGCACAACAGGGGCTCTTCGGACCGGTGTAACCGCTACGACCTGTGCCGATGCGGACACGCTCGGCCTTTCCGGGTTCCCCCGCCGGAAGCAGCGCATCGCCCCCCTCCAAAAGTGTGACCCGAATAACAGAAATACCCCTCGAGGTGGGCCAGGAAGAGACGAACCAACCCGGAATCTTCACCGTCGCACGTGGAAGCGGGCACAGTGACTGCCTGCCCTCATCCCGCTCACACGTCGCTTTCTTTCCCTTTCGATAGGGTTTCGACACACCTTGTCCTCCGCCCCCTTCCCCCTGAGCCGAGAGGAACACCGATGACCCTCAGGGTCGTGCACCGTCCTACACGGACCGTCCACCCGGCCCCCGTACAGGAGGCTCGGGAGGTGGAGGCCCCACCCACGCTCCCGGACGGCAAGTCTCAGGGAAGCCCCCTGACATCCATCCTGCCGATGATCGGCATGGGCGTGTCGTTGACGGTCATGATGGTCATGCGCAATCCGGCGTTCATGGCCATCGGTGCCGTGGTCCTGTGCGTCGCACTGTTCGGCGCCCTGGCCATGCTGTTCTCCCGACGCGGACAGGTCACCCGCCGACGCCGCAACCAGCGCGACCTGTACCTTCAGTACCTGGAGGAACTGCGTGAGGACCTCAGCGAATGGGAACGCGGCACCCGATCCCACGCCCGATCGCTCGACCCCCCGCCCGAGGCGCTCTACGACGTACTGCGCGACCCCACCCGGCTCTGGGAACGGCGACGCCGCAACCGCGACTTCCTGAGCGTGCGCGTCGGCACCGGCATGACCGCCGGCCACCCCCT
>DXDP01000169.1 GCA_019115445.1 Candidatus Nocardiopsis merdipullorum | reverse complement strand
GACCGGCAGGCCCAAAGGTGTGGCCGTACCCCTGCGTGGTCTGACCAACATGCTGATCAACCACCAGGAACGCATCTTCGACCCGGTCATCGCCGAACAGGACGGGCGGATCCTGCGCGTTGCGCACACCGTCTCGTTCTCCTTCGACATGTCCTGGGAAGAGCTGCTCTGGCTGATCCAGGGACACCAGGTGCACCTGATGGACGAGGAGATGCGCCGCGACTCCGACGCACTGACCTCCTACTGCGCCGAGCACCACATCGACGTCGTCAACGTGACCCCCTCCTACTGCGGACAACTCATCGAGGACGGGCTGCTGGAGAAGGACAGGCACCGCCCCTGCCTGGTACTGCTCGGCGGGGAAGCGGTCTCCGACACCGTCTGGCAACGGCTCCGGGACACCCCCGGCGTGCTCGGGTACAACCTCTACGGCCCCACCGAGTACACGATCAACACCCTTGGCGGCGGTACCGAGGACAGCGCCACCCCCACCGTCGGAGCACCCATCCACAACACCCGCGTCTACGTGCTCGACTCCGCCCTGACCCCGCTCCCGCCCGGGGTCCCCGGGGAGCTGTACGTGTCCGGGGTCGGGCTCGCCCGTGGTTATGCGGGCCGCCCCGGCGCGACCGCCGAACGATTCGTGGCCGACCCCTTCGGCCCGCCCGGCACACTCATGTACCGCACCGGTGACCTGGTTCGTTGGGGCACCGACGGGCTCGTGGACTTCCTCGGCCGTACCGACGACCAGATCAAGATCCGCGGCCACCGTGTGGAGCCCGGGGAGATCGTCGCGGTCCTGGAGTCCCACCCCGACATCGCCCAGGCCGCGGTCCTGGTCCGGGAGGACGCCCCCGGCGTACGCAGACTCGTGGCCTACCTCGTCCCGAAAACGGGGGAGGGCAAGGGCGCCGACCCGGAGGAGGTACGTGCAGCGCTGGCCGCACGGCTGCCCGAACACATGATCCCCCAGGCCCTGATGGTCGTGGACCGGCTCCCGCTGACCGTCAACGGCAAACTCGACCAGGCCGCACTACCCGCACCCACGTGGCACACCGACGACGGACGTTTGCCCGCCAACGAGGAGGAACGCAAGGTCTGCGCCCTGTTCGCCGAGGTGCTGGGGCTGGAGAAGGTCGGCGCCGAGGACGACTTCTTCGCCCTGGGTGGCCATTCGCTGCTCGCCATGCGCCTGGTCGGCAAGATCCGGGGCGCCTTCGACACGCGGCTGCGGGTGGGGGAGGTACTCACCTCCGCCACCCCCGCACGGATCGCGGCACGCCTGCGCGGCACCGAGGAAAGCGGCGACCCACTCGCCACCCTGCTGCCCTTGCGCTCCGGCGGTGGGCGCCCACCCCTGTTCTGCCTGCACCCCGCAGCCGGGTTCAGTTGGTCCTTCGCCGGACTCCTGCCCCACCTGGGGGCCGACCAGCCGGTCTACGGAGTGCAGTCACCCGGCCTGCGGGGACGTCACGGCCTTGCCACCGACCTGGACGAGTTGGCCGCCCACTACCTGGACCGGATCCGTGTCGTCCAACCCCGGGGCCCCTACCACCTGCTCGGTTGGTCCTTCGGTGGGCAGGTCGCCCACGCGGTGGCCACCCTGCTCCAGGACATGGGGGAGGAGGTCGCACTCCTGGCCGTCATGGACACCTACCCCCTGGACGGTGAACGACGCGTCCGAGAACTGCCGACAAGCGCCGAGGAGCTGGAACAGGAGGCCCTGGAGTTCTTGCTCTCCAGCTCCTTGAGGGAGATCCCCTCGAGCCTTGCCCCACCCTACGAGCGTGCCGAGGTCACCGAGTTCATCCGCGAAGGCGGTGGCCTCTGGGCGGACCTGGACCCCACCACCCTGAGCGCGGTGGTGGACACCTACCGGGAGAACGCCGATCTGATGACCCGCGCCAACTACCGGACCTTCGAGGGCGACATGGTGTTCTTCACCGCCGCGGGCACCCCACGCCATGAGGTGAGCCACACCTCTTGGGCTCCCTACGTGAGCGGGCAGGTGATCGATCACCAGGTCAACGCCTCCCACGAAGCCCTGACCGGACCGGCCGCCCTCACCGAGGTGGGTCCGGTCCTTGCCGACGCGCTGACCGCCGAGGAGGATGCACGATAGCCCCTATTAAGGATAGCCTAGCCTAAACTTCCCCCGTTGATTCTTCCCGACAGGAGTCCCTTGATGACCAGAACCGCACGCCTGTGGTCACTGTGCGCATTGCCGATCCTGCTGCTCGGAGCCACCGCCTGCGCCGACTCCGACACCAACGACGACGACACCAACAGTGCCGGAGGCGACGCAGGGACCCGAACCTTCGAGGCCGACAACGGCGACATCGAGATCCCGGTCGACCCCCAGCGTGTCGTGGCCCTGTCCTACGCCGCCCAACCCGCCGTCGAACTCGGCGGCAACGTCGTCGGCGTACACACCCAGGACAACTGGTCCGACAACATCCACCCCGACGACGTCGACACCGTGACCGGACTGGAACAGGTCGGAGCCACCGCAGAAGCCAACTTCGAAGCCATCGCCGCACTCGACCCCGACCTGATCGTCGTCGGCTGGCCCGCCCAAGGCATGGAAAACGTCCCCCTGGACAACCTCGAAGAAATCGCCCCCACCGTCACCATCGGCCTGGGCGACCCCGACTCCTGGAAAGAGGTCGAGGCCAAGGTCGCCGACGCGATCGGTGTGGCGGACACCTACGAAGAAGTGGAAGCCGAGTACGACGAACGCGTCGCCGCCCTCACCGACGAATACGCCGACGTCCTCGACGAAACCGACTTCACCTTCGTCCGCTCCGCAGAAGGCACCCCCGGTGCCGACTCGGGCCAGGTCCTGCAAGAGTTCGGCCCCGCATGGAACACCTCCATCGCCGGCGAGGTCGGCCTCCACTTCATCGGAGAACAGAACGAAGCCTCCCACCAAGCCTGGGCGGCCTACTACTCCCTGGAAGAGATGGACCAACTCTCCGACGCCGATGTGATCCTCACCGAGGCCGACCCCCAAGGAGAGATCCCCGGCCCCACCGCCGACATGATCGCCGAAGACGTCTTTTCCTCCCTGCCCGCAGCCCAGGACGACCAGGTCTACCCCCTGCCCTGGAGCGACGCAGGCACCCACAAGTCCGCACTGCTCACCCTGGACAGCCTCGAAGAAGTCCTGGAACAGCTCGCCCCCTGACCCCTCCAAAGGAGAACCACACCCGCATGCAGCAGGAACTGACACCCGACCTCGTCCTGGAACACGTGGCCAAAGCCCTGGGCGTACCGACCGAGGAGATCACCCACTCCGAGAGCCTGCTCGACCAAGGAATGGACTCGATCCGGCTCATGAGCCTGGTGGAACGCTGGCGTGCACACGGGATCGAGACCGACTTCGCCACCCTCGCAGAAGAACCCACCCTCCAGGCCTGGCAAAAAATCCTCACCAACCACCGACCCACATGAAGGAGCGACCATGACCAACCCCTTCGACGACACCCAGAACACCTTCCTCGTCCTGGTCAACGAGGAAGAACAACACTCACTGTGGCCCGAGTTCGCCCGCATCCCCGACGGCTGGACCCCCGTCCACGGCCCCGTCCCCAAGGACCAGGCACTGATCTACGTCGACACACACTGGACCGACCTACGCCCCCGCAGCCTGCGGGAAGCACACGCCTGACCCCTCGAACACACGAGCAGCCGCAAACCGGTGGAGACCCCAAAGGGTCTCCACCGACCGCCCACACGTGAAGGACCCAGTGAAGATCTCCCAGCTGATGGTCGACATCAGCCCCCTGCGCATGAGCCGCGAGTTCAGGATCGTCTTCGTCGCCCGACTCGTCTCCATCTTCGGGCTGGGATTTGCGGCCGTGGCCCTGCCCATGCAGGTCTACGAGATCACCGGATCCTCCCTGCTCGTGGCCACCGTCCACACCACCTCCGCCATCAGCGTCCTGGCCGGAACCCTGGTCGGCGGCATGCTCGCCGACCGCGGCGACCGACGACGCCTCATCGTCATCGGCAGAACCTCCGCCGTCATCGGCTTCACCGTCCTGGCAGCCAACACCCTCCTGCTCGACGAACCCTGGCTCTGGGTGATCTACGTGATCGCCGCCTTCAACGGCTTCCTCGGATCCTTCAGCACCGTCGCCCTCCAAGCCGCCGCCCCCGGGTTCGTACCACGCGGAAAACTCCCCGCGGCCGGAGCACTCATCGCCCTCAACAGCCACCTCGGCAACGTTCTGGCACCCGCACTGGGCGGAGCCATCATCGCCGGCCTCGGAATGGGCACCAACTACGCCATCACCGCACTGCTGTCCCTGCTCACCACCTTCCTCGTGTGGCGCCTGCCCCGACTCGACCCCTCCACCCAGACCCACACCCAACCGGTCCTGGCCGCCATCCGCGAAGGAGCAGGGTTCGCCCTGAGACACCGCGTCGTCGGACCCTTGCTCCTCCTCGGCCTGGCCCAAGTGCTGTTCGCCGCACCCCAAGTACTCATCAACGAGTTCACCGACAAGGTCCTGGGCGGCGGCCCCACCCTGGTCGGCCTGCTGTACACCGCACCCGCCGCCGGGGCACTCATCGGATCACTCACCAGCGGTTGGGCAGGACGCGCCCAACACACCGGTGGACTGCTCCTCGCCGCCGTCGCCCTCTGCGGTACCGCCGTCCTCGGCTTCGGCGCCAGCACCTGGGCACCCCTGGCCTTCGTGTTCCTGACCCTTCTCGGCTTCGGCCAAGTGGTGGAACAGATCCTGCGCTACGCCCTGCTGCAATCCCACACCCCTGACCACCTGCGCGGACGCGTCAACTCCGTATGGACCGCCCAGTCCACCATCGGAAACTCGGCGGGGGCCCTCACCCTCGGAGCCCTCCCACCCCTCATCGGCGCCGCCGGGGCACTGATGGCCGGCGGAACACTCACCATCGTCAGCGTCGGAGCCCTCACCCTTGCCTTCACGGGCCTGCGCACCGCCCGAGTACTCCAGGAACCGGCCCCAAAACCTCGCAACAAGCAGTGACGACAAAGGAGAAACCATGACCGACACAGGAACAGTGACGCACGAGCGCCGCATCGACAGGTACCCGCTCAAGCGGCGTGTCCTCGAAGTGGCCGAGGTCGAACACATCACCCCACGCATGGTCCGTGTCCACCTCGAAGGCCCCGACTTCGAAGGGCTGCGCAGCGACAACTTCGCCGACCACGTCAAACTGTGGTTCCCCACCGATGACGGTGAGCACGTGCTCCCCATCGTCGAGGACGACCGCTGCCTGAACTTCCGTGAACCCGGCGCGATCTACCGCGACTACACCATCCGCGCCATCGACCACGAACAGCAGCGTGTCAGCATCGACTTCGTCGTACACGACCACGGCCCGGCGGGACGCTGGGTGGCCGACGCCCGCCCCGGCCAAAAACTCGGTGTCCTGGGCCCGCGCGGCACCGTCAGCATGACGGGGGAGTACGACTACCACGTGCTGGTCGCCGACGAGACCGCCCTGCCCGCCGCAGCCCGCTACATCGAAGAACTGCCCTCCCACGCCAAGGTCCTGGCGTTCTTCGAGGTCGTCGACGCCGCTGAGGAACAGAAGATCCGGGCCCCCGAGGACTCGCAGATCACCTGGTTCCACCGTGGCCGGGCCGAGGCCGGAAGTACCGAATTCCTGTTGGAGGCCCTCCGGGACCTGGAGTTTCCCGCGGGGGACGGTTTCGTGTGGGCCGCCGGGGAGGCGGACATGTTGAAACCCATCCGCCGTCTCCTCAAGGAACGCGGCTTCGTCCGCAACCGGACCTACGCCGTGGACGGTTACTGGAGGCGGGGCACCAGCAACCTGGACCACCACAAGGCCGACGATGACGATTGAGCCTGCCACGGCCGAGCCCCGGGTTTACGGAAGCAGCCCGGGGCCGAGAGCCCCGGAGAGCCCCGCGCACGCGGGGATGGGCCGGATCGACGGCACCGAAGACGCGCTGCTCATCATCGGCGAAATCATCACCAACGCCCTGTTGCACACACACCCCAC
>DXDP01000168.1 GCA_019115445.1 Candidatus Nocardiopsis merdipullorum | reverse complement strand
GTCGTGGTGGAGTTGGTTGCTTTGGTGTTGCGGTTGGAGTTGTCGGGGGCCTGAGGGCCCGGTTCGGGCGGGACGCAGCAGGGGTGACCTGCTGGGCGTGGGGCCATGGGACGGCTCAGGTGTATCGGCCTGCTGAGCGCCGGTCCAGGGGCACGATCATGGGTGTGTTGGTCTCGGGGTCGGGGATGACACGCACGGGTAGGCCGAAGACGTCTTCGACGAGTTCGCTGGTGATCACGGTCGTGGGGTCTCCTTCGGCGACGATGGTGCCGTCCTTCATGACGATGAGATGGGTGGCGTAGCGGGTGGCGTGGTTGAGGTCGTGCAGGACGGCGACGAGCGTGTAGCCACGTTCGGCGTGCAGTTCGGCGCACAGGTCGAGCATGTCCATCTGGTGGGCGATGTCGAGGTAGGTGGTGGGCTCGTCCAGCAGGAGCAGGGGGGTTTGCTGGGCCAGGACCATGGCGAGCCAGACGCGTTGCCGTTGACCACCGGAGAGTTCGTCGACGGATCGGTCGGCCAGGGCGGTGATTCCGGTGGAGTCCATGGCATGGGCGACAACTTCCTCGTCCGTTCGGGACCACTGGCGTAGGAAGCCCTGAT
This sequence comes from Candidatus Nocardiopsis merdipullorum, assembly GCA_019115445.1. Classification (GTDB taxonomy): domain Bacteria; phylum Actinomycetota; class Actinomycetes; order Streptosporangiales; family Streptosporangiaceae; genus Nocardiopsis; species Nocardiopsis merdipullorum. The sequence continues at coordinate 8,994 of DXDP01000168.1, read as the reverse complement.
GGGGGTAGCGGCCGCGGGCGACCAGGTCGGCCACACCGATGCCGTCGGGGGCGATGGAGCTTTGTGGGAGCAGGCCCAGGCGGCGGGCGACCTCTTTTGCGGCGTAGGAGTTGATGATGTTGCCGTCGAGGTGGACGGCGCCGCGGGCGGGTTTGAGGGTGCGGGACAAGGCGCGCAGCAGGGTGGATTTTCCGCATGCGTTGGGGCCGACGATGACGGTGAAGGAGTTGTCGGGGATGGTCACGTGCAGGTTGTCGGAGACCACGTGCTGCTCGTAGGCCAGGGTCAGGTCGTGGGCGTTGAGGCGTGTGTGTTCGGATGTGGTGGTCATGGTTTCCTTACCTCGGGTTTTTCAAGCGCGTGTGCGGCGCCATTCGGTGTACAACAGCCAGATGAGGTAGCTACCGCCGATCACGGCGGTGACCACGCCCACGGGCAGTTGTGTGGGTGCCAGGGCGCGCATGGCCACCAGATCGGCCAGGACGAGCAGCGTCGCTCCCATCAACGCTGCACCGACCGGAGTGGTTCCTCCGGTGCGGGCCAGGCGGCGGGCGAGTTGGGGTGCGGCCAGGGCCACAAAGCCGATGGGGCCTGCTGCGGCGATGGCGGCGCCGGTCAGTGCGCTTGCGGTGGCCAGGCACACGAGTTGGGTGAGGCGTGTGTTGATGCCCAGTCCGCGGGCGGTGTCGTCGCCCAACTCCATGTGGCGCAGACGTGAGGATTGGGCCAGCAGCACGGGGGCGAAAAGGGCCAGTGCGATCCATACTGCGGTGACCTCGCCCCATCCTCGGCCGTTGAGGCTGCCGATCATCCAGATCTGTGCGCCAAGGGCGTCGTGGAGTTCGGCGCGGGTCATGAGGTAGTCGCGCACGGAGGAGAGCATGGCGCTGATGCCGATACCGACCAGGACCAGGCGGTATCCGTGTACCCCGTTCTTCATGGCCAGCAGGTAGACCAGTGTGGCGGTGAGCAGGCCACCTGTGATGGCTCCCAGGGAGACGCCAAGGGCCCCTGTACCGATCAGGAGGATGGCGGTGACGGCTCCGGTGGCGGATCCTGAGGTGAAGCCGATGATGTCGGGGCTGCCCAGGGCGTTGCGGGACAGGCTTTGGAAGACGGCTCCGGCGATGCCCAGGGCGGTGCCCACGCCGATGGCGGTCAGGGCGCGTGGCAGGCGTATGTCTTGGACGAAGAACACGTCGAGGTGTTGGCCGTGGCCGAGAAGTGCACCGGGAACGGCGGTCAGGGGGATTTCGTAGTCGCCGGTGGAGACAGACAGGATCAGGGTGAGGAGGATGACCAGGACCAGGACGAGGCAGACCAGGAAGGTGCGTGCCCGGATCAGGAAGGACAGGCGTTGGCCCGGGGTGCGCACGGCGACGGTTCCGCGGGGGGTCGGGCGGCCGCGTGTGGGTCGGGTCGATGTCAGTGTGTGGCTCACAACTGGGCCATCTTTCTGCTGCGGACCAGGGCGATGAAGACCGGTGCCCCGATGAATGCGGTGATGATGCCGACTTCCAGTTCGGAGCTGGGAAGTACGATGCGGCCTGCGATGTCGGCGGTGGTCAAAAGGAGTGCTCCGAGAACGGCGGACCAGGGCAGGAGCCATCTTTGGTCGGGGCCTGTGATCAGGCGGGCGATGTGGGGGATGACCAGGCCGACGAACCAGATGGGGCCTGCTGCGGCGGTGGCGGCGCCGCACAGCAGGATGATGGCCAGGGCGGTGGCGGCGCGTACCAGGGAGATGCGTGCGCCAAGGCCTGCGGCCAGTTGGTCTCCCAGGGCGATGGCGTTGAGGGAGGGGCCCAGGCACAGGGAGATCACGATGCCCAGGGTGAGGAAGGGGGCGACCTGCCAGAAGATGTCGAGGTTGCGTCCGACCAGGGAGCCGACCTGCCAGAAGCGGATGTGGTCGAAGACGAAGTCGTTGAGGACGATGACGCCGTGGATGAGGCCTTGGAGGACGGCTGCCAGGGCGGTGCCTGCCAGGGCCAGGCGTACGGGTGTGGCGGCGGCGTGTCCGCGAGAGCCCAGGGCGTAGACGGCGATGGAGGCCAGAGCGGCGCCGATGAAGGCCGGCCAGACCAGTTGGGGGCCGGTGGTGCCGATGATGAAGGTGGTGAGGACCACGGCTGCTGCGGCACCGGAGTTGATGCCAAGGATGCCGGGTTCGGCCAGGGGGTTGCGGGTCAGTGCTTGCATGAGGGCGCCGGCCAGGCCGAGGGCGGCGCCGACGAAGACGCCGATGATGGTGCGTGGCACGCGCAGGGTGCGTATGACGTCGTGGTCGTAGGTGCCGTCGTAGTGGGCCAGGGCCTTCCACACATCGATGGCGGGTATGGGTTTGCTGCCGATGGTGATGCTGAGCAGGGTGCACAGGGCAAGTGCGCCCAGGGCGACGAGGAGCCCTCCGGGGCGGAGGAGGCGCCTGGTTCGTGTGGGGCGCGGGGGTGTGGTTGCGCGCAAGGCCACGGGCGTTCCTCGTTCATGGTTCATGGGCTTCCGTTTTGGTTAGGTGAGGCTGGCCTTATGGTGTGTCTGGCGCAAAATCGTACGTGATCGTCGGAGGCGTCGACACCACGCAAGACAGGTTAGCCTTACCTACTTCATGATTGCACAGAAGGGTCCGTACCCGATGCTTCGGTTCCCCTCCCCCACACGTTTCCTGACCTGTTCGGTCGTGGTCGGTGTGCTTGTCCTGGCCGGCTGTTCCTTCGACGACTCGCCGTCCCCCGCAGAGGAAAGGCAGTTCCGCACGGTGGAAGCCGCCAACGGGGTGGTGGACGTCCCTGCCCACCCTCGGGCGGTGGCGGTGCTGTGGCGACCCACCTTGTCCGCGGTCACCCAGTTGGGTCATGAGGTGGTGGCCACCATGGGCACCCCCGGTAGCCCCGACCAGGGGTTGGGACCGTTCCTTCCCGAGGAGATCGACGGCGCCGATCTGAACGTGGTCACCAACTCCCCTTCCGAGGACGACGTCAATATCGAGGAGCCGGCCAACGCAGCACCCGATCTGATCATCGGTGTCCACACCCAGTTCGGTGCACAGTCCGACATGGTGCAGACCCTGGAGGAGATCGCACCGACCGTCCTGTTGGAGTGGGAGGGCACCGGTTCTTGGCGTGAGCACCTGCAGGAGGTCGCTGAAGTGTTGGGGGCCGAGGACCGGCCCCGGTCCGTGGTGGCAGAGTACGAGCAGGCCGTGGAGCAGGCCCGCCAGGACATCGTTGCAGCGGGTGTCGACCCGGCCCGGACCGAGCTGTCGTTGGTACGGCTGCAGGACGAAAACGAAATACGCCTGGAGACGTCGGCGTCCTTTCCCGGTCAGGTCGTGGAGGACCTGGGGTTTGCCCGCCCCCGAGTCCAGGAGGAGTCCGACGGGGACATCGACTACATCCCGCTCAGCCACGAAAGCCTGGACCAGGCCGACGGTGACGTGATGTTCGTGCTGGCCGGGTCGGGTTACCCCGAGGCTCCCGAGACCTTCTCCGAGGGGGTGTGGACCGGCCTGTCTGCGGTCCAGCAGGAGCGGGTCTTCCGTGCCGACCAGGACGTGTGGGGTTCTGCCACCTACTACGCCGCGCACAGCATCGTGGAGGAGGTCACCGCTGCTCTTGTCGGGCAGAAGGAGCCCGCGGTGTGACCCCTTTGCAGGGGGTCTCCTCTCTTGGCCGAGGACCACTGTTTCAGGGGTGGGTTCAGGCCAAGAGGTCCCAACCCATGCGCACAAGCAAGGCCAGCACGACCACGAGCAGGACTGCACGCACAAAGCCGGAACCGCGACGCAGGGCCATGCGAGCACCGATCTGGGCCCCGACGATCGTGCACACGGCCAGGCCCAGACCCAGGATCCAGTCCACGTGACCACCCAGGGCGAAGACGGTGATGGCGCCGACATTGGTGCACACATTGACGATCTTGGCCGAGGCCGAGGCGGAGACGAAATCCATGCCGATCACGGCGGTGAAGGCGATGATGAGAAACACCCCGGTGCCTGGGCCGATGAGACCGTCGTAGAAACTCACACCCAGCCCGGCCAGGGCGATGGCTGCCAGAACGCGATTTCGGGTGCGCAAGGTGGGGTCTTCGGTGTTTCCCATGGTGGGGCGGAAGTAGACCATCAGGGCCACACCGGCCAGGACCACCATGATGAGAGGGGTCAGGACATCGGCGGTCAACGCCGTGGCCAGGGCGGCGCCCAGACCGGAGCCGAGCAGAGCCGCAGCAGCGGTGGGAACGACGACCTCACGGTCGATGGTGACCTTGCGTGCATAGGCAACGGCCGCAGAGGTCGTACCGAAAACGGCGCCGAGTTTATTGGTGCCCAACAGCGTGGGCAGCGGCGTGTGGGGGGCGGCGACCAGGAGGGCGGGCAGCAACAGCAAGCCCCCTCCCCCGACGACGGCGTCGACCCAGCCTGCGGCCACGGCCACCAACAGGAGCAGACCGAGGATCTCAAGGTCCATGTGTCAGTGGATGAAGGTCGAGGAAGGGCGGATCATGAGGTTTTCTTGTATGGGCGCAAGGGTGTGGGGGCGATTTTTGTTCATCTTTTGGTAAGGTTATCCATAAACCTCACCTTTACGGTGTAGATTTATTTTTGGGCGGGAGGTGACCGACACCGGCACACCACTGTCGGCCGTGGGCCACACCGATCAAAAACCGCACCTCACAAACCATTCCTCGGCCCGGACGATCTGCTCGGCAGGGATCTGATGTCCCCCCGCGTGCTCGTCGAGCACCACATCCGCTCCCCTGCTCGTGAGCTGCTCGGCCAACAGATGCGTCCGATCGATGGTGGTGATGGGATCGACCTTGCCCGCCCCCAGAAACACCCGGGTACCCGACAGGTCGACCGGGTCGGGCTCACGCCCCTGCAGGGGCGCCCCCGAGGCGAACAGCGCCGCCCCCACGGCCAGACCCGGCCGGCGCAGCAGCAGGGCCGCGCCGGTGTTGGCACCGTTGGAAAACCCACTGATAACGACCCTTCGGGGGTCGAGCTCGTAGTGTTCCAGGGCCACGGTGAGCCAGTCGGCCAGCTCGTCGGTGCGGGTGATCACGTCCTCGACGTCGAAGACCCCCTCACGCAGACGACGGAACCACCGGTTCAGTCCGTTCTCGTCGACCTTGCCGCGTGGGGACAGCAGAGCCGCACCCGGAGCCAGGGCCCGCCCCAACGGCAGCAGATCGTACTCGTCGGCGCCGGTGCCGTGCAGCAGCACCAACGTGGGTGTGTCCGGGGTCGTGGCCGGTTCCAGGACGTGTTCGAAGTCTTCCACGGAGGTGGTCATCGTTTCACCTCCAGTTCAGGCAGGTGTGCGGCGATCTGTTCACGTCGTGGTTCCAGCCACGGCGGAAGTTTCAAGGCCTGCCCCAGCTCCAGCAAAGGTTCGTCGTGGTCGAAACCGGGACCATCGGTGGCGATCTCCAGCAGCACTCCCCCGGGCTCGCGGAAGTAGATGGAGGTGAAGTAGTTGCGGTCACGGATCTCGGTCACCTCGACCCCTGCTTCCACAAGGGTCTGACGCCAATTCTCCTGGGCCTGGATGTCGGGGACGCGCCAGGCCACGTGGTGGACCGTCCCGGCGGCCACCAGCCCACGTCTGCTGTCGGGGACGGCCAGCACGTCGACGATGGTGCCCACGCCGTCGCTGGTGGTGTCGGTACGAAAACGCAGACGTCCCGGGGCCTCCTCGGTCAGTTGAAAGCCCAGGTGACCGTTGAGCATCTCCACGGTGCCCTCCACTTCCTGCTCGGTCAGGGTGACCGCGCGGATGCCTCGGACGGCGTGTTCCGGGGGCACCGCTCCCCCGTCCCAGGGGTCGGTGTCGTGGTGATCGGTACTGGCAGCCAGCTCGATGAGGAGCCCGTCGGGGTCACGCAGGCTCAGCACATCTTCCTGGCCCCGTTCCTCGGGCCGGGTGATGGGTATGTCCAGTGCGGCCAGGTGCTCGGCCCACCAGCCCAGGGAGCCCTCGGGGACGGAAAAAGTCGTGGTGGTGACCTGTCCGGCACCGATGCGCCCACGGGGGGCGTCCGGCCAGGGGAAGAAGGTCATGATCGTGCCGGGGTTTCCCGCACGGTCGCCGTAGTAGAGGTGGTAGACGTCCGGGGAGTCGAAGTTGACGGTGCGTTTGACCAGGCGCATGCCCAGTGCGTTGAGATAGAACTCGGCGTTGGCCCGGGGGTTGCTCGCGATCGCGGTCACGTGGTGGATCCCACTGGGACGTACGTCCATGTCGTCACCCTTTTCTTCGGAGTCACCGCGGCTGCACACCATGGTAGTTGAATTTTGAACCAGATTCTGGTCGCTGTCTCCTGCCGTGCCCACGAAGCGGCCCTTCCACTCCCCGACAACCTGGTCCGACGACCGATCGTCGCCGACACGGGGCGCGCACACAACCACTACGCTACTTACAGCAATTGTTCGCACCCCTTGGGTCGTCAGTGGGGTATGGAAGAGGTCGACCTTCCTCTGCATGTCTGAGGGTGGGAAACCCCCCACCCTTTCAGGTCGGGGGTTTTGCTTCGCCGTACTTCTGGTCGTGCTTGCATCCCCGTAAGTATTCCTGGGCCCGTGCAAGGAAGGAGGGGTGGTTCCTCCCCACGGCCGAGCCGGAGGGGTTTCAGGAAAGTCTGCGCGGACCGCATTCCGACCGGGCCGCAGGCGGTCGAGGGGCGGCAGTGGCAAGAGCTGAGCGATTCACACGTGTTGAAAGCACCACACACGGAATGTCTCTTCCCGGTCTTTTCCGTCCTGCCCGTGCCGGTTTATCCTGGGCGCTTCGACCCCCGCGAAAAGAGGACCTCTCGATGGACCGGTATTCGCACATGCCTGCCGCCGAGCTTCTCGACGAGCCCTTCGTCAGCGATCACCCACACCAGTGGGTGCACGTTCCCGCCCGTGCCCGGTGGGAGTGTGGCAGGTGCGAAGCGACCGCACCGGTGACCTACGGCCGTCACTCCAAGTGCGAGCACGAGTGGATGGAGACCCCCAACCGGATCTGGGTGTGCACCAGATGTGGAGCCCAACAACAGCGTTGATCGATGCCCGGCCCCCGTGGAGCGGATCGGTTCAGTCACGGGTGGGGGCGGGCAGGTGGCGCAGGCGAAGGGCCACAAGAGCTGCCAGCAGGGTGAGGGTTGCGGCGAAAAATACCGTGCCCGACCAGCCGACGACGTCGTAGACCAGACCACCGAGCCACCCGAAGAGACTGGAGCCCACGTAGTAGGCCAGGGTGTAGAGCGCCATCGCCTGGGCGCGCCCGTCGGCCGCCTGGAAACCGACCCGGGCCGAGGCGGTGGCGTGTGCGGCGAAGAACGCAAAAGTCAGCACCAGCAGGGCAACGAGCAGGACCGGCAGAGCAGTGGTGAACAGACCCCCCAGTCCGATGAGCATGAGCAGGGTGGCGGCGGTCAGGACGCTGTAAAAGCCCCGACGGACGGTGGCCGGACCTGCCATGGCCGAGCCGAGCATCCCAGCTGTGTAGGCCAGGAAGAGCAAGGAGGCAACGGACTGGGACAGGCCGAAGGGTTCGGCCATCAGGCGAAACCCCAGCAGGTTGTACACAGCCATGAAAGCACCCATGAGCAAAAGTGCTTGGGCATAAAGAGCCGGTAGGCCGCGGGTGGTGATCGCAGCACGCAGACGCTTTGCCATACCGGCATCCCCGGGGATGTCGGCGTCGGGGCGGGTGCGGGGACCGTGGCTGCGGGGCAGGAGCAGGACGAAGACGGTCAGGGCCAGCAGACCCAAGAGGGTGTTGGCGGCCACGCCCCATTGCCAGCCCCCCAGGTCGGTGGCCAACCCGGCCAGGAGACGTCCACCCATGCCGCCCAAGGGGTTTCCGGCGATGTACAGGCCGGTGGCACGGGGGACATCGGTGGGGTGGATCTCCTCGGCCAGGTGGGCGACGGCGGCTGCGGGGACCCCGCCCAGGGAGGCTCCTTGGAGGGTGCGTACCAGGAGCAGGAGCCACAGGTGATCGGCGAAGGGGGCAAGGCAGCCGAGCAGAGTGGCCAAAAGTAGAGAAATGGTGATGACACGGGCACGGCCAAGACGGTCTGCAACCCCGCTCCAGACCAGGGTGAAACCTGCCATGCCACCGGTGGCCAGGGACACGGTCAGTGCGGCTTGGGCCGCGGAGGTGTCGAGGTCTGCGGCGATGGCGGGAAGGACGGGTTGGACGGACCAGAGCTGGGCGAAGGTGGCCACGGCCGCGGCGACCAGGGCGATGACTGTACGCCAATAGCGCGCGGTCCCTGCGCGAGGGCGCAAGTCGTGGTGGGAAGTGCTGGTCACGGCCATGCTCCAACGCTAGGCAGTGCCTTCTCATGCGTCCAATGCATGTTTTACAGCTGTTGCATACTGATCCGTATGGAAGATCTTGATGTGGATGCATTCACCCGGGTCCTGGCGCCTCGGTTGCGGATGGTTGCCGCGGTGGCCTCCACCGAGCACATCACTCGTGCGGCGGAGTCGCTGGACATGCCACAGCCCACATTGAGCAGGGCTTTGGCCGGGTTGCAAAGGGAGCTGGGGATGGCGTTGGTGGAGCGCACCGGGCGGGGGGTGCAACTGACACGGGCCGGGCGGATGTTGTTGCCGCACGTGGAGCGTGCGCTGAGTGATCTGCGCCAAGGGGCGGCCGAACTCACCGGTGCCGAGGAAGGACGTGTGGCGTTGACTTTTTTGCCCACGTTGGGGGTGGAGGTGGTACCGGCGCTGCTGCGGGGGTTTCGGGCCGAGCATCCGGGGGTGCGGTTCACGTTGACTCAGGAGGCATGGGCGGCGTCGTTGCGTCGGGTGGCCTCGGGCGGTGCGGATTTGGCGCTGACCTCGCCGTTGTCCTCGGCGCCGGGGTTGGTCTCGGCTGTTTTGCACACGCAGTATCTGCGTTTGGTGGTGCCCGAGGATCATCCGTTGGCCGCTGCGGAAAGGGCGGTGAGGGTGTTGGTGGCCGCCGGTGAGGATTTCATTTTGCTCAAGCCGGG
>DXDP01000167.1 GCA_019115445.1 Candidatus Nocardiopsis merdipullorum | reverse complement strand
GGTGGCCCCACCCGGGGCGTCTGCCCTCCCTCCTCCTGAGAAGAGTGCTGGAAGAGCGGGCCCTCTCATCTCCCCGGGCATCCTGATCAGGGACAGGCATCCAGATCAGGGATGGGACGGCCCCCGGGGAGAGGGCATAAAGGGGGCGTGGGGGTCAGGTGTCCCACAGGGAGGGTGTCTGCACGCTGTAGGGGAACAGGGTTTCGGCTCTGGCCCCGCACACCCCGCGCCGTTGCAGTTCGACCTGCGCGGTAACGACCATCACCGCCTGACGCCGCGCCTCCTCTTCCGTGGCGGCGCTCAACCCCGCGATGACCGGGCGCACGTGCACGCACTCCGCACCGTCCACCACGTGGAACAGCCCGACGATGAAAGACCGCTCCCGGCAGCGCAACGCCAGCGGGAAGGGCAGGCGCAACCGATACCGGAACTCCCACCGGGTCCTGTCACCGCCCACGGCTTCGGTGGCATAGGTGATGGACTCCCAGTTCTCCTCCACCACCCGCGCCCGGGTGCCGTGCTCACGCGCCCACCGGTCCAACGCGGCATGGGAATCGACATAGTGGAGAGTCATCGTGCTCATCGCTCGGGTCCCCCCGCAAGGTGTCACGGAGGTCATCGGCCGTGTCCGCAGACACCGACCGCAGGCAACCGGCCTCGTTCGTGATGCGGCGAGCGCACCACTCACCGGGCACCTTCCCCTGGTCCATGGAACGCCAGATGCGCCAGTGGCCGCCGAACTCCTCTCGGAATGCATCGAGTGCCACCTGATCGGGTCCGGGAGGCATGTCCGGCCACGGCCCGTGTAACTCTTCTTCTTCAAACTTCCTAAGTCGCATGTGCCCTCCTCCTGTGGTGGGGGTAGACAACACGCTACGGAGAGTCGCCGTTAATCCCCAGGGACAGCACATCCGAGTTTGCTCCGCACGCACGAAGGGAGCCGGACGTAGCGTCCGGGTCCCCGTGATGATCTGCCGTTACACAGCGCCACCGACGCCGTGTTCAAAGGCAGTGGACAGCTTGCGCAGGCCCTCGGGTTCGCGGGCTAGGTCCGACCGCAGGTCCGCCACCAGGGAGGCGGCGAACCGCTGATGCCGGAACCACTCTCGGCCACCGATCGACTTGGCTTGCTCCGTGATCCGCAATGCCTGGTCGGCCCGGCGGCGCATCCGCAGAGAAGCGGCCACGTTCAGCAGGTGCCGGGCACGCTGGATCGGCAGCAGGTCCGCAGGTTGTACTTGGGCATGAGCCTTCAACCAACGCGATCTCTGGTGACTCGGTGGCGGTGTGGATGTGTGCGGTCTGTACCGCCACCTGAGAGGGACCGAACGACACCCAGTAATCATGTCGGTCGGACTGCATGAGAGCGCCCCCGGCGCGTGCCGCTGCAAGGTACTCGTCGGCGTCGTCTCGTCGTCCGGCTGCCCCGGCAAGGACAGCGGAATGCATCATTAGCCCACCCCATGCGGTCAACTGTCGTGGGTCCGCCTTGGGGTTCATGGCGGGGGTGATGGTGTCGGCAACCCCTGTGGCCAGCCGAATACCGTCGTCATAGCGTGCGGCATGCAGCAACACCCATGCATAGGTTCCGTACAGGGTTGCCGCCCGCCACTGGTCGGCGTCGTCTTGGGCAACGGTGATGGCGCGTTCGGTGGCGGCGAGGGCCGCATCGGTCTTGCCGACATGTACGAGCATGCATGCCGCCAGTTGGTAGGTGTGAGCCAGGGAAGGAGCGGCAGCGCGACGCCCTTCGGCGGCTTGGGTCGCTCGGGCATGGGCCAGCATGGCGGGGAGTTCAGAGGCCAGAACTCCGAACTCGCCGGAGAAGTACGCACCATAGCTTCTCTCGACGTCAGCCCACAGTTCGGCCGGTGTTGCCGGTTCCCCGGTCGTCTCGGAGGGCAGGCCCGGCAACAAGGACGGGTCGTAGATGGCATCACGGACCGCGAGCACCGATGCGGCCCCGGTCTGCGAGATGTGGTTTCCCTTGCCGACCATGTCGCCGGGGTCGATGTCCATGGCCTTGGACATGGACACGATGGTCGACCACCGGTACGACTTCCGGGCGCCCCGTTCGACGCGGCTGATGATGTCAGCGGAGAGCCCCGCGCGTTCGGCGAGTTCCTCCTGTGTCCAGCCGAGTTCGCGTCGGCGTGCCCGAAGTCGGGCGCCAAGGCTGGTAACGTCGTTCATGTCAAGCCCCGTTCTCCTTGGATGTCAGCGCTTCCAGGGTAGGCCGGGGCTTCCTTGGTGTCAGGAGAAGAACAGGTACCCAGGGATCGGGGCACCCAACGAAGGAAGCGCCAAGCGGCCTATCGTGTGACCAGGACTGAACGTGGTCGGGTGTGACCGACATGCGTCGGGACGGGTGTCAGACCTCGCACATGACATCAGTGAAGCTGTCTGAGACAAGCTGTCACCTGGGCTAATAAGTTCGAATGGCTCATAACAATCACGTCTCGAATCGCTGCTGGGCTTCCCCGAGCCGTTGGGCCCCAGGAAGCCGGTGACCCGGCCTGGCGGAGCGGTGAAGGACAGCGCGTCCAACACCTTGTGCGTTCCGTACACCTTGGTCAGCTCTTCGACCTCGATCACGCCGTCCCCCCGGGGAAAATGGTGGCCCGGCCCACCCCGGGCCGGTTCTTCTCCAGACAACCGCCGGCGGGGGGACGGCCGCGAGCGTACGAAGTGGTCGACCGCGGCAACAAAAGTTGTCACCTTCGCCCGAGGGGCCTGCGACGTGCGTGACCTCCCTAACCTGGTTCTCATGGGAAATACCGACGAGGAGGTCGTCACCGAGCACACCGGGACTCGATCCTCCCGGGCACCGAAGGTGGTCACCGTCCTCCTCGTCGTGCTGGCCCTGGCCAACGGGCTGTTCTGCGTGGCGATCATGCCGGGTGAGGTCCTGGCCGAGGCCATGGTCGGCACCGTGGTCATGGCCGCCGCGTCATCGATGGCACTGCTGGGGGACTGGTGGCCGCTCACCGCCGGTCTCGTCCTGGTCGCCGTGTGCGTGTTGCTGCTCTCCGTCGATTCGGTATGGCGTGACCTCGCACAGGAGGGCGGTCTGATCTGGACCCTGGTCGTGGCCGTCTGGGCGGGCACCAACCTGGTGAGCCGGGCCCACGCGCCGCACCAGTTCGCCCTCGGCGGGGTGGCACTGGCGGCATACGTCGCCGTCGCCACGGCAGTGGCCATGTCCGACGGCACCTTTCTCCCCGTCTCGGTACTCAACGCGGCAGCGCCGGTCCTCTTCGGTGTCAGCATCAGCCTGACCCAGCGGTTGGTGGCGGCCCGGCACGAACGCGCCCGCCAGGAGGCGCGCGAGCGAGTACTGCTCGCCGAGCGGGCGCGGGCCGACGAGAGGCGGCGTCTGGCCTCGGAAATGCACGACGTCGTCTCTCATCAGGTCAGCCTGATCGTGCTCCGAGCGGGCGCGCCGGCGATGGCCACACGGGACCCGGAGGCCAGGACGGCCGCCGACAGTATCCGGACGGCGGGCAGCCGGGCGATCGACGAGCTGCGCGCCATCATCGGTGTGCTCCACGAGGACCGGTCCGCGACCCCCGCCGAGCACCCGGACACGCTCCCGTCCGACCGGACCGATTCCGGCCCCGACTTCACAACCCTGGTCGAGGAGGCACGCGTCGCCGGGCAGAGAGTGGAGTTCGCTGTCTCCGGGGACACGGTCGACGTCCCCACGCACGCGGCCCGCGCGGCTTACCGGTTGGTGCAGGAAGGATTGACCAACGCGCGCAAGCACGCCCCGGGCGCGTCGGTCGCCGTGAAGTTGCGCCATCGCCCGGACGCGATCCTGGTGGAAGTGGTCAACTCCGCACCCACCGCCGACCCCGATCCGGTACTCAGCGGTTCGGGTACCGGGCTGGAAGGGCTGCGTCAGCGCGTGGAGCTGCTCGGAGGAACACTGACCTCGGGCCCCGACGAGGTCGGCGGGTTCGCCCTACGTGCGATACTGCCGAACACAGGAGCCGTCGAGAACGAGGCAGGTTCCGCTCCATGATTCCAGTTCTGGTCGTCGACGACGAGCCGATGGTGTGCGCGCACCTGCGCACGATCCTCGACTCGGCCGAGGACATCGAGGTGGTGGGGGAGGCCAGGGACGGTGCCGAGGCGGTCGAGAGCGTGCTCGGACTGCGCCCCCGGGTGGTGCTGATGGATCTACGCATGCCCGGGGTCGACGGCATCGTGGCGATCGAGCGGATCGGGGCACTGGCCGAATCACCGGCCGTGGTCGCCCTGACCACCTTCGACGACGACACGCACGTGGTCCGTGCGCTCAGCGCGGGCGCCATCGGCTTCCTGGTCAAGACCACCCCCGCCGAGGACCTGATCAACCTGGTCCGGGTCGCCGCCGACGGGCACACGGTGATGTCGCCGGAGATCACCCACCGCCTCCTCGGTGCTTCGGCGGGAGACCGTTCTCGGGCCGAGAGCGCCCGAAGGCGCGTGGCGGTGCTCAGCGACCGCGAGCACGACCTCCTGGGTTGTCTGGGCCAGGGCATGTCCAACGCCGATATCGCCGGACGGTTGTTCCTCTCCGAGGCCACGGTCAAGAGCTATGTCTCGCGCATGCTCACCAAGCTCGACTGCGCCAACCGCACCCAGGCCGGACTGTTGGCACACGAGGCGGGCGTGGTGGCCCCGCCCACTCGAGAGTAGAGAAGAGGACGCCCGAGCGTCAGCTTCTCGGTCTCGAAGGGCCGAGCTTGCAGCTCTTCCACACACCTGGCAGGTGTGCTTCAGGCCGAGCCGGAGCGGCGCCGCACGGCGCATCGGGTGCCGGCCTCGATCTCGACCACGTCGGAGGCGGTGCCTTCCAAACGCCGTAGTGCCTCGACGGAAAAGGCCTCCCCATGGACCCGCCCGACCCACACCCTGATCCGAGCGTGGCACGTCCGGCTCCGGTCGTGTCGCGTCCGGCAGCACCCCGTACACCCCGCACCCGGTGAGGTCAGGACACCGCTGCCCGGAGAGAGCTGCGCAAGGTCCTGGCGTTCCAGCGTCCGTCGCGATGCTCGACCTCGATGGGGTGGTCGAATGCTGTGGAGACGTTGTGGCTGGTGAGGACTTGTTCCGCCGGACCGGCGGCGGTGACCCGCCCGTCGGAGAGCAACAGCGCATGGGACGTGGCGGTGGAGAGCTCTTCCACATGGTGGGTCACAAGGACCGATGTCAGGTCCGGGTGGGTGGTGGCGAGCAGGTCGATGGTGTCGAGAAGTTGCTCTCTGGCGGCGACGTCGAGCCCCGTGGAGGGTTCGTCGAGCAGGAGCAGCCGTGGATCGGGGGCAAGGGCGCGGGCGATGAGCGTGCGTCCGCGTTCACCCTGGGACAGGATCGGCCAAGGGGCGTCGGCGACGGTGGTCAGACCCAAGAGGTCGATCAGTTCTTCTGCGCGAGCAAGGTCGTCCTCGGTGGGCTGCCACCGCATCGGAGGCTCCAGGGTCCCGGTGATCCCGGTGAGGACGATCTGCGTGACCGTCAGGGCCGAACTCAGTGGATGCCGGGGGTTGACGTGTCCGATGTGCTTGCGCAGGGCTTCGAGTTCCACTCTGCCGAGTCGATGGCCCAACACGTGCGCGGCCCCGCTCGTCGGGTGGATGGTCGCTCCGCACAAACCGAGGACGGTGCTCTTGCCGGCACCGTTGGGGCCGAGCATGGCCCAATGTTCGCCACGGCGCACGGTGAAGGAGATCCCCTGAAGGATCTCCTTTCCGCCACGTCGGAAGGTCACGTCCTTCAGATCGAGGACGGTGGACGATGTGGTGTCGATTTCCAAGGAGACCCTCGCAGGAGACGGCTGACGGGCAAGGCGGTGATGATCGGCGGCCACGGAACCGCGCTCTTGGACACACCGATCGGTTCGCCGGCGAGGGTGGCCGCGGCCCACGGGCTCCTTCCGCGGACCGTATGGGGAAGGCGGGTGCCCACCACGCTCGAGCCCGGACCTTCGGACGGCATCGCGGTGTGTGCCACGGGCCAGGGCACCGGCCGGCATGTGTTCACCGGGGATCT
>DXDP01000166.1 GCA_019115445.1 Candidatus Nocardiopsis merdipullorum | reverse complement strand
GTGAGCGGTACGAGAAGGAGGTACTGGCACCCGCCCGCCACAAAGGTCTGCCCGCCGACCTGTTCGTACGGTACGGCATCGACGTACAGCACGAGCGGCGACTGAGCGCGGACCCCCGGGCCTTCGCCGCGCACGTGGAACAGATGTGCACCTACTGGCGGGGGCTGCAGGCGCGGCGGCGTGCTCTGCGTAAGGTGCTGGTGGACCTGGTGGCCGCGCACGAGCGCCTGGATCGGGCCGGTCTGCTGAGCCACGCGCACTTCGTCGGGGTGCGGGAGGAACTGCTGCGGCGGGCCGAACACGAGTGGACCGAAATGGCCGACCATCTGACCACGTCCCGACTGGAAGCGGCCGAGTTCCACAAGATGCTCGACCCCGTGGGCCTGGACGAACCTCGTGCTCTGGAGATCTTGCGTGACAAGGGCGTACACGTGGTGCACAGGTTTCCGGAACTGCCGATGTCTGCCCCGGTGGCCACCTTCACCACGTTGCGGGACAACCTACGCACCTGCGAGGTGGACTTCTCCCCGGAGGTGGTCTTCGGTACACAACGTCTGGAACGGGGTTTCACCGTTGTGGACGGGTTCCGGCTGGTCGACGGCGGGCGTGTGGACGAGCACGCCCTGGATGCGGCGGTCGACCGTCTCCAGGTGGAGGCACACAGCGGTGGGCGGAGCGCCGCGGAGAACGTGTTGTCGATCCTGCGATCCGCCGGTGGAACCGCTCGGCGGGACGCCGTCGTGCTGTGGGAAATAGTCACCGACCTGCGTGAACGTCCTGTCACGGTTTCCGAAACAGCGCTGGTGCGCGCCTGGACCCGCAAGGGGTTGGACCAGGAGGAGGCCCGGTTGCTCGCGGCCGCGGTACGCCACGCCGAACGCCGCCCCGACCCGGCCCGGCGGGCCGAGGAGCAAGTGCGTGCCCTGTTGGCCGACAACCTGCTGAGGCAGGCCCAAAGCGTCGCGGCGGCCCTGCCCGGTGATCACGAACTCCGAGAAGAGTTGCGAAAACGGGCGGAGCGGGTGGAGGGGTTGGCCAGGCAGGCCGAGCGGGCACTGCGTGACGGTGCCTTCGAGGAGGCCGCGCACGCTCTGTCCGAGGCCGTGGCGGGTGCCGCCGACGACACGGTGTTGGCCGACCGGCTGAGTCAGGTCCCACCCGTGGCACCACGATCGGTCTCGGCTCGGGTGGACGGGCGGCGGGTGGTGATCTCGTGGGTGCCCGGCTCGGACCCCTCCGGCGGCCTGGGTCACCGGGTGGTGCGGGTGACCGGCCGCGGCGGTGCCGGCCGAGAGACACCGATCGCCGACCTCAACGGCACGGAAACCGTCGACGAACGGGCCCCAGTGGGTACCGAGGTGCGTTACTTCGTGCAGTCGGTGCGTGAGGGGCCGATCATGTCCACCCCGGTTTTCACGGCTCCGGTGATCCTCACCCCGGAGGTGGAGGACCTGCACCTTTGTGTGGACGAACGGCAGGTCCTGGGTACCTGGAAGGCACCCGGGGAAGCGGTGCGGGTGGAGGTGCTGCGCGCCGAGGGCGCTCCCCCGCGTGGCCCGGGTGACGGTACGCCCGTGCCCGTGGACGGGGCCGGGTTCACCGACACCTCGGTGTGTGTGGGGCGTGAGTACTTCTACCGGGTGCGGGCGTTGTACCTGACCTCGTCGGGGCAGGGGTGCGGGTCGGAGGGGATCGTGCGGCGGGCCGCTCCCCTGCCGCGGCCCCGGCCGGTGACGGACCTGGAGGTGGTCCGGGCCACAAGGGGTGTGGTGGTGTCGTGGACCTGCCCACCGGGCGGTCGGGTCGCGTTGTGGGTGGGTCAGCGGCCCCCACGGTGGCGGTCGGGACAGTCGTTGTCGGCCGGGGAACTGGCCGACTTCGGCAGGGAGGTCGTGGAGACCCCGGTCCTGGGACCCCGTGGGCGGGCGCACGTGAGCGTGCGCGTTCCCGCAGGTGTGTGCCATGTGCTGGCGGTGACGGTGGGCACCGACCGGATCGTCGCGGGGGACCGTATCCGTCTGGTGTCCGTGCCGGCGGTGGAGAACCTGCGTGCCGAACGGTTGGACACCACGGTGCGGTTGTCCTGGGAGTGGCCCGAGCACACAGCGCAGGCGCTGATCCTGTGGCGGGCCGGTTCCGTCGCCGGGGTGGCCGGGCCCGAACGTTTCGGGCAGGTGCGTTGTGCCCGGCAACAGTACGAGCGTGACGGTGGGTTCGAGGTGGACATGGGCACCGACGAGGTGGAGGTGTCGGTGCACACCGTCACCGACGAGGGCGCCGAGGAGTCGGTCAGTGCGCCCGTGACCGTGACGGTCCCGGGAAGGACCGTGCTCGACTACCGGGTCGAAACGGTCGGGGTGCTGCGCCGTGAACGCGTGGTGCACCTGACCGCCGTCTCCTCCGGTCCCGTGCCGGAGATCGTCGTGGTCCACTGTCCCGGGCTCGTTCAGCCGTACTCGGCCACGCAGGGGCAGGTCCTGGCGGTCTTCGCCCCGGGGCAAAGGGCCGCGGGTGAGCACGTGTCGGTGCGTGTGCACCCACCCCGGGGGCAAGGCCCTGCCTGGTTGATGTGTTTTCCCCGCGGGGAGGGCGCCCAGAACGTGCGCCTGCGCCAGCCTTCTGTGAAGGAGCTCCGGCTGTGAATCCCTTCGAACCGCTGCGTTGGGTGAACACCCCCGAACTGGTGTGCCCGTACTGCTACTCGACCTTTGCCGAACGCGACATCCTGTTCCGGTGCACGGGACTGCCCGGGCCGGAGGGGCGTACGTGCCCCATCGGAAAGGACACGGCACTCGAGACCCACCTGGGACGCAACGAGCATCTGCCACCGGTCTTCGCCCACGACGGTCGACTCGCCCACGCGGTGTGCCAGGAATGCATGTCGGTGAGCGGACGTCATGCGTGCCCCACCTGCCATGCGCAACTGCCGGTGGGTTTTGGTCGGATCCGCAGCAGGACGATCGCGTTGGTGGGGGCGCGCGAGGTCGGCAAGACGGTGTTCATGACGGTGCTGGTGCACGAACTGATGAACCGTGTGGGTGCCCGTTTCGACGCGTCGGTGGGTGGTGCCGACGACCACACCCGGCACCGGTTCAGCGTCGAGCACGAGGCCCGGCTGTACAACGACGCACGTACTTTGCGGGGTACCCAACGCACCCGGGTGGTGCGTGAGCCGCTGGTGTTCCGGTTCACCGCCCAGCGTCGTAACCTGTTCGGTCTTCGTCGCCCCCAGCACACGCTCCTGTCGTTCCTGGACACCGCCGGTGAGGACCTGCACAGCGCCGAGAGCGTGGCCACGAACCTGCGTTACCTGCACAGCGCCGACGGGGTGATCCTGCTCCTGGACCCCTTGCAGATGGCCGACGGGCC
>DXDP01000165.1 GCA_019115445.1 Candidatus Nocardiopsis merdipullorum | reverse complement strand
GTCGTTGTTGTAGGGCACGTCCTCCACCAAAGTGCCGTCCCGGTCGAAGAGCACGGCCCGCACCGGCGGTCTCGGCCCCGCCCCGGCATGTCGGAGTTCACCCACGGCCCTGTGCCAACAGGCCAGGGGTGGGATGAGGGCACTGGTGAATGCCATGTCCAGCCACTCCGCTGGATCGTTCGGGCCTGCCAAGGCACGTTCCAGGGCGAACCGTGCGGTGCGTCCTGCCCAGGCGATGCCGAGCACGGCCGCAAGTCGTCGGTGCCCGCTGATCACGGCCCCCACGCCGGCCGTCAACAGTGCGGTGGTGACCAGGTGGGAGCGCAACCTTCCGGGGGCCTCTCCCACGCGTTCCCGCCAACCAGGCCCGTGCAGGCGACGCATCAGGGCGTTGTCGGCGTTCCCCTTCTGCGCGACCGAGCCGGCACGCCCGTCCTCTTCCCTCAGAGGGTGAACACATTCGCGTTGTCCCTTGCGCAGAGTGAACCCCGCATCCCACAGCCGGAGCGCAAGATCGGTGTCCTCCCGGTAAGCCCGGGGAAAACGGGTGTCGAAGCCACCGACGTCTTCCAACGCGCT
This sequence comes from Candidatus Nocardiopsis merdipullorum, assembly GCA_019115445.1. GTDB lineage: Bacteria > Actinomycetota > Actinomycetes > Streptosporangiales > Streptosporangiaceae > Nocardiopsis > Nocardiopsis merdipullorum. Next base: position 27,282 of record DXDP01000165.1, on the reverse strand, counting down.
CCTTCTCACCGCCAGGTCGGCGGTGATCCAGCGGGCGTTCTCCAAGGCGATGGTGTTTCGTTCCGCGTCGGTGGGCCGTCTGCCCTGCGGGCGGGGCACGGTGATGCGGCCCTGGACCGCCGCCACGTCCGCGGGCAGGGCCACCAGGTCCGCGCACAACCGGGCGGGCCAGTCGACGGGGGGCCGCACGTCGTCGTCCAGGAAGACGATCCAGGGCGCAGTACAGGAGTGCCACCCGGCCTGGCGAGCCAGGGCGGGCCCGCCACCGCCCGTACGCAGAACCCGGACCGCGGAGTGGTCCACGCCCGGCAGCGGGTCTTCGGCCTTTCCGTTCACCCTGTCGTCGACGACCACGACCTCGGTGGGTGCGACCTCGGCCGGGGCCGCAAGGGCGGAGCGGAGTGCCTCTCCCAGCCCGTGCCTGCCCACCGTCGGAACGACAAGAGCGTACTCGGGCGTACTCATGACGACACCTTGTCGTGTCCACGGCGCCGAACGAGGAAGGGTCCGAGCGCCAGGACGTCCACGGGTGCGGAACCGAAGCACTCCAGCGCATCCCGAGGAGAGTCGACCATGGGACGTCCTGATGTGTTGAGGCTGGTGTTCACCAGTACGGGCAGCCCGGACAGGTTCTCGAACTCGGCGAGCAGGCGAGCGGTGAGCGGGTCGTCCTCGGGGTCGACGGTCTGTATCCGAGCGGTTCCGTCCACGTGTACCGCGGCCGGTACCCGCTCTTGCCATTCCGGTGCCACCTCGTGCACGAAGAGCATGTAGGGGCTGGGAATCGGGCCCCCGGAGAAGATCTCGGAGGCGCGGTGGGAAGCGACCATCGGTGCCACGGGGCGGAATTGTTCACGTCCCTTGACCCGGTTGAGCCTTTCCAGGTTGTCCCGCCGAGAGGGATTTGCCAGAAGTGAACGGTGCCCCAGGGCTCGAGGCCCGTATTCGGAGCGTCCCTGGAACCAGGCGACCAGGGCGTCCTCGTGCAGTGCTCGAGCGACTTCTGCTGCAAGGTCGTCCGGGCGTTCGTACTCCACGTCCGCGTCCGTGAGGAAGGCGGCCAACCCCTCTTCGTCCCAGCTCCGTCCCAGATCGGCGCCGACCATCGGTTCGATCCTGTCGCCCAGATCGGTGGCGGACTGGAGTGCACCGCCCAGGGCCGTGCCCGCATCACCGGCGGCGGGTTGGATCCACACGTCCTCGAAGGGACCCTCCCTGGCGATGCGGCTGTTGGCCACACAGTTGAGGGCCACCCCTCCGGCCATCGCCAAGCGGCGTTGCCCGGTCTGTTCGTACAGCCAACCCAGAACTTCGAGGAGTACCTCTTCCGTCCGGTGCTGCACGCTGGCGGCCAGGTCGGCGTGCAAACGGGTGTGCTCCTGACCGGGCTGTTTGGGTGGGGCGAAGGAGTCCCAGTCCACGTCCGAGGCCACGATCAAGCCGTCGCCCTGGTAGGCGATCCTGTCCTTCAGGAGCTCGCTCATCGTCGGTTCCCCGTAGGAAGCCAGCGCCATGACCTTGTACTCGTCACTGGAACGCCGGAACCCGAGGTGCTGTGTCAGCTCCTCGTAGACCAGACCGAGGGACTCGGGAAGTGGTTGATGCGCAAGGACGTCCAGGTGGCCGTCCTCGGAGTAGGAACCCGCCAGGTGCGAAGTGGTCTCTCCCCGACCGTCGGCGACAAAGACCGCGCGGTCCCCACGTCCGTCGACGGCGGGCGGTGCGGCCAACGCCGCAGAGGCCGCGTGCGCCACGTGGTGCGGAACATAGGTGACCTTTTCCGGGTCCAGGCCGGGAAGTGCGGTGGTCAGGAAGTGTGGTGCGCGCTCTACGTAGATCGTCCGCAATTGTTCCCAGACGGGGTCCAGGCCGGGGCCGTCCTCCAGGACGAGCGCGGGGTCGTAGGAGTAGGTGACCACGTCAAGGTCCGAAGGGGTCAGTCCGCCTTCGCTCAGGCACCAGCGCATGGCCTCGATCGGAAGTTCCCACGTGGAGAAGGGAACCGCTTCCTTGCCGTGTTTGCGGCGGGAGAATCTCTCTTCCTCGGCCGCGGCGACGATCCTGCCATCGACCACCAGGGCGGCCGCTGGATCGTGGAAGACGGCGTTGACGCCGAGCACCTTCATGGCTTGCTCCCCTCCGAAGTCGGCACGGCCAGTACCGATCACATGCAGTCGACTACCAAGAGCGAACACCGCTAAACGTTTTCGTGTGCAGATCCCCTGGTGTCTCGTGCCAAGGGGCCGTGTTTCGAGGGGGCACGGAGGGGTTAATCGTGGGTCAGGAGGGTGGAATGGTCGACGCACCGGTGTTGCTGGCCGCGCGCTCACTCGGTCTGGGGGACTTCGTCACCGGGGTCCCCGCGTTGCGTGCCCTGGAGTCGGCCTTTCCCGGGCACACGCGTTTTCTGGCGGCTCCTGCCTGGTACGGCGAGCTGATCGAACATGCGGGGTTGAACTGGAGTGTTGTTCCCACGGATCCGTTGCGGACACCGTCGTGGCGTGGCCCCGCGCCCGAGCTCGCGGTGAACCTGCACGGCCGCGGTCCGCAGAGCACCGATGCCCTCCTCGCCCTGGCCCCGGAGGAACTTTGGGCCCACGAGTGCGGTGGCCTGGCGTCCGCGGCAAGAGCTCCATGGCCCGGTCCGGTCCACGACGCGAGACTGTGGTGCGCTTTGTTGGAGTGGTACGGGGTGTCGACCGACCCCGAGGACCTGCGTTGGCCCTGGCCTGGGCCCACGGACGTTTCGGAGCACACCGTGATCGTGCATCCCGGTGCGGCGTCGGTCTCCCGGCAGTGGCCGCCTCTTCTGTTCGCACGGGTGGTTCGGTACCTGGGGGGTCTGGGGTTCAGGGTCCTTCTCACCGGTTCCGCCGAAGAACGCGCAACGGCCGAGCAGGTCGCGGGTGCGGCGGGGTCTGCGAAGACCTCGGTCCTGGCGGGCCGTACCGACATCGATCGGCTGGTCCGGTTGGTCGCCAATGCAAGGTTGCTGGTGTGTGGCGACACGGGAGTGGCCCATGTGGCGACCGCCCACGGAACCCCTTCGGTCCGTCTCTTCGGTCCTGTACCTCCGTCCTTGTGGGGACCCCTCGTGGACACCGACCTCCACGAGTGTTTGTGGTCGGGGCGCCGGGGTGATCCCCACGCCGACCGTCTCGATCCCGGGCTGGCCGCCCTGACCGTGGACGAGGTGTGTCGAGCCTGTGATCGTGTTCTGCGCTCCACGGAGCACCTGCGGTCGAGGCACCGTCAAAGACACACAATGGGTCGGTGAAACAACTCTTATCGCTTGTCCAAGCGCTTGCACTGCGGTAACGGCAATTCTTCGAACCTCACCCGCTCTGTTCTGTTCCACTTCGAGAACAAGAGTTGGGCAAACCTGCACATCAGTGTTTTTTTATCTCTCCGACAAGGGCAACTTCTACCTCGGTGTGCCTTTTGCACCTCAGGGGCGACACTCGGTCGATCCCCCACGTCCGTGTTCGTCCGGAACACACCACGGTGAGAGCCGTGGCGTCGGGGTGTCATCCGGCACCGGTGTCCAACGGTCAGGAGGGTCATGGTGTCCACTCCCGCAGCAATCACCACTCGGATCACGGCACCCGTCGTGCCCGAGCCCCGCCGGGAACCGGCAGAGGACGCTTCCGCAGAAGAACTCCTGAGGGTCCTGAAGACCCTGGATCAGGGCGACCCCTTGGTCGAACGTCTACGTGAACGCGTCATGCTGCATTATCAACCGCTCTTGAACCGCATCGCCCGCCGCTATGGCGGCCGTGGTGAACAACTGGACGATCTGCGGCAAACCGCGCAGGTCGGGCTGGCCAAGGCGATCCGCGGATATGCCCCGGAGCGTGGAAAGGCCTTCATCTGCTATCTCCTGCCCACCGTCACAGGGGAGATCAAGCGCCACTTTCGTGACCACACCTGGGCCGTCCACACACCCCGGGATCCCCAATCGCGTCGACCCCAGCTGAACCGGACCCGGCGTGAATTGGAACAGCGGTTGTCCCGTACACCGACCACGGCCGAGATCGCCGAAGAAATGGAACTCTCGGCCAAGGAGGTCGAGGAGATCCTCCTGGTCTCGGAGGCCTACAAGACCTTCTCCCTGAACGCCGCCGAACCCTTCGGGGACAATTTCTCCACCAAACTCGAGCAACGCCTCGGGGTGCACGACCACAACCTGGATCTGGTGGTCGACCGGGAATCCGTGCGCTCGGCCATTCAGGCCCTGGCCGCCCGGGAGAAGCTGATCCTCAAACGACGTTTCTTCGACGAATGGACCCAGGCACAGATCGCCGAAGAAGTGGGTTGCTCACAAATGCACATCTCTCGCCTGCTCGCAGCTTCCCTGGAGAAGCTGCGAGAGGAACTGGCCGAGAAGAACTGACTCGGTCTCACCCCACCGACATGCGTGGTCGGACCCACAGCCGTCCGTCCACGATCGATGTCTCCAAGGACTCCAACGACGCTGTCGCCGGCCCGTGCACGACCGTTCCGTCATCGGCACGGAACTCGCTTCCGTGCCACGGGCAGCGCACACACCCCTGGACGAGTTCACCCTCGGACAGGGGTGCACCCATGTGTGGGCACGAACCCAACAGCACCGAGACCGTGTCTTCCGTACGCGTGACCACCACGGGCACACCGTCCACGTCGCCCCCGCCCATCCCTTCCTGCGGGTAATGGTCCAAGGGCCCCAGGTCGTGCCAGCCCTCGGGCAGCACGTCGATGAAGTGGTCGGCCCTGTTGGCACCACCCGCACGGTAGTAGGTGATGTGTCCACCCAGGGCACCGCCGAAGCCGACGGTCCCCATCCCCGCAAGGGCGAGTGCCTTGCCCCAGCTCTTGTGTCCGTTTGCCCGGGCCAGCGAGGACGCACCGAACAGGAGTGCACCCATCCCGTTGCTCATCGCGTGGACCACACCCACGCGTTGTTGACGTTCGTGTTGCTGGGACCAGTCGGCAAGGCCACTGACAGCGGCGGGCAGGGTGGCGAGCAGACCGATGTTGACCAGTGTGTGCGCGCTGCGCTCGTTCTTACCGGGCAACAGGTCCAGCAGAACCGCGGACGTCCATGTGCCGATGGGTAGGTGTACCATGATCGAGTGCAGCGGATGTCCGAATTGCACACCGTGCAGCACATCGCGCACCGTGCCGGTCGGGAGTCGCTCAGCGATTTTCTTCACGCGGGAGATCAACGGATCAAGACGATCCTCGCGTTCGATCTTGCGGACACGTTCACCGAATCTCATGGTCGGCCGACTACCCGATCGATCGGGTACCACTCCCGAACTGCCCGACCGCACCCAAGCTTTGACCACCCTTTTCCCGTGATCTCCGTTCCGATGGGTACACGACGGACGGGGCAGGGGCGAGATCCTGCTCACCACCCACCCTCCTGTTCAACCAGTGGTGCCGCGTGGTTCCCGGGTGAACTCCCGACGGACCGACTCGGTGTGGTGGCCGAGCTCGGTACCGGTGGTACGGATACTCCCGGGACTCCTGCTGAACTTGGGCACCACATTGGGCATCGGCACGGGCCGGGAATATCCCGGCGCAGGTTTCCGTACGATCATGTCGCGTGCGGCGTACTGCTCGTCGTTTGCGATGTCCTCGGGCGTGTAGATCCGGCCCCGGGGAATCTGATGCTCGTCGAGCACTTCCTCGAGTTTCTCGGCGGGCAACGTACTCACCCACCGCTGGACGATCCTGTCCAGCTCCTCGGTGTTGTCACCGCGTGCCTGGTGTGTGGCAAAACGTTCGTCCACCTTCAGCTCCTCTTGCCCCATCGCCTCGCAGAGACGGCGGTAGAGACTGTCGCTGTTGGCTGCGATGAGCACCTCACGCCCGTCCGCGCAGGTGTAGACGTTCGACGGTGCCACACCGGGAAGGGTGCTTCCGGTACGAGCACGAGTGACCCCACCGAGTTCCCAGTCGGAGATGAGCGACTCACTGAGCGCGAAAACACTTTCGTACAGAGCCACGTCGACCTCCTGACCACGTCCGCTGTGCTCGCGTTCCCGCAGAGCAGCAAGTGCGCCGTTGACCGCGAAAAGACCCGCGACCTCGTCACCGAGACTGATCCCGGCGCGTACCGGGGGTCGATCCGGATACCCGGAAAGTGCACGCAGACCACCCATGGCCTCGGCGATACTGCCAAAACCTCGATCGGTGGCGCGTGGCCCGCTCTGCCCGAATCCGGACACGTGGACCATGATGAGGCCCGGATTTTCCTCGACCACAGAGGGGTAGTCCAGATCCCACGAGGCAAGTCGGCCCGGCGCGAAGTTCTCGAGGACGATGTCGGCCTCCCGGAAGATGTCCGCGGCCAGTGCACGGTCCTCCTCCGTCTTGAGGTCGAGCACGACCGACTCCTTGTTCCGCGACAGCGCGGGCCACCACAGACTCCGGCCGTTCTCGACCACGCCCCAGGTACGCATGGGGTCACCGCCCGGGGGTTCGATCTTGATCACCCGGGCACCGTAGTCACCCAGAAGTTGACCGGCGAACGGTCCTGCGATGAAGCCGCCGATCTCCACGACGGTGATCCCGTCCAGGGGTCCCTTGGTCATCGGTGGCCTCCCAAGTTCTTCAGGGGGAAAGCGCGGCGCTCATTCCTTGCTGCAACCGCACCCACATTCCGGGACGGGGTGGAAGACGGTGCGGTACCACATGGCACTGAGAGTTTCGATCGCTGTTTCGTCGTCGGGGGCGTCCATGTCCGCATCACCGCCCACCGCCATCCATGTCCAGCAGAACGACTCCAGCATCGACACCAGGGCCGAGGCGAGTGTGTTGTGGTCGAGGCCGATCAGGTGACCGGACCGTTCCGCGCTCTTGATCCCGCTGAGCACGGCGCGGATACCGGCCGCGCGGTTCTCCTGCCAACGGAGGGCGAACTCCGTGTCGGTCATCGACATCTGGAACAGTCCGATCATCTCGGGCAGGTACTTGCGATAGGTGGTCCAGTAGGCCCGGACCGCACTCCTGATGCCTTCGAGGGGGGTGCTTCCCTTGCTCTGCAGGGAGCCTTCGAGCACCTCGGCGGAGAACTGTTCGAGCAAAGCCTCGAGGATCTGTTCCTTGTTCTCGTAGTAGTTGTAGAAGGAGCCCGGTGAGCGCCCGGCCACTTCCGCGATGTCCGCGATCTTCGCGTTGAAGTAGCCCTTCTCCGCGAAAACTTGGCGCGCCGCGTCCAAGAACGCCGCAGCGGTGCGCCGGCCCTTCTGTGTGGCGGCCACCGTGTCCAACCTCCGATCGATCAGGCGTGCTGCCCGATTCACGCAGCATGTCGTCGTCAGAGTCTAGACACAGCGGGTGGTGCCTCCGTCCCATGTTGCCTCCCTCTGCCCCTTGCCGTTTCCTGAAACTGAACTTAGCATCAGAAAAACGACGCGGCAATGCATCGATTCCCTTCGAACCCCGAGGAGAGGCCCCATGGCGATGAAGACGAAGTCGGAATACCTGGACTCGCTCAACGACGGGCGGCGCATCTTCGCCGACGGTGAGGAAGTCAAGGACCTCACCACACACCCACAGTTCGCCACCGCACTGGAACTTGTCGGCGACGGTTACGACAAGCACTACCAACCGGGTGCGAATGCGAGCGGCCCCTACTTCCTCATCCCACACAGCCAAGGAGAGCTGAAGGAACTCCTGGAGACACTGCTCGGCTGGGACATGGTGACCGTGACCACCTCCCAGGGACTGCTCGCGCTGCTCACCGCGGCCGCACGCATGCGATCGGACCACCCGGAGTACGCCAAACGCATCGAGGACTACTTCGAGTACTGCAAGAAGAACGATCTGCGCTGTGTCCAGGCGATCACCGACGCCAAGGGTGACCGCACCCTGTCACCGAGCAAACAGGACGACCCCGACTCCTACACCCGTATCGTCGAACGTCGCCCCGACGGCATCGTGGTGCGCGGCGCCAAGCTGCACATCTCCTCGGCCGCGATCAGCCACGAAATGGTCGTCATGCCGACCAAGAAGATGAGGACCGGCGAGGAGGACTGGGCCGTGGCCTGCGCCATCCCCGTCAACGCACCCGGTGTCCGCATCGTCAACACCAGCTACGCCCCGCGTGGTCGGGAGGAAGACTTCCCCCACAGCTCCCACCACAACATGCCGGAGGGCTTCGTCCTGCTCGACGACGTCTTCGTCCCCAACGAACGTGTCTTCCTGGCCGGAGAACCCACGCACTCCGCCACCTTCGCGCACTCCCTCGGGTTGTGGGAACGCCTCGGTGGAACGGCACACCTTGTCGAGATCGGTGACACTCTCGTCGGCCTGGCCCAGCTCATCGCAGAATCCAACGGGACCCAGCGCATTTCACACATCAGGGACAAGATCGCCGAAATGATCATCTACGCGACACTGGTGCGTTCGGGGCTGGAAGCGGCGATCGCCAACGCAGAGCCCAGCCCGGAAGGCTGGTACTTCCCCAGCGAGCTGTTCACCAACGCCGCCAAGCACTACGGCGCCGCGGAGTTCAGCCACATGGTCCGCCACCTGCACGACATCGGTGGTGGCTCCATCGTGACCGCCCCCTCGACCTCCGACCTGCAGCACGACGAGGTCGGCCCCCAGATCAAGAAGTACATGCGCACCCTGGACGGTGTGGACGGGGAGTACCGGACACGGCTGTTCCACGCGATCCGTGACTACACGGCGGACGCCTTCGGAGGCTGGCAACTGGTCACCATGCTCCAGTCGGGCGGCGGCCTCTACGCCCAGCGGCTGGTCACCAGGAAGCACTACGACATGGACAAGGCCAAGGCCCTCGCGCTGGACATCGCGGGCATCACGAAGGACTGAGCGCCCACCATGAGCACCACTGATGTGCGGAACACCGATCCCGGTACCTTCCGCGAAGAGCTCCAGGCCTTTTTGGAGAGCATCGAAGCCGACTTCGGGGCCGGTACGGAGCCGACCGAGGACCGACAGGGCAGTGACCGGATCGCCTCCGTCGAGGAGCTGCGCGAGGGCCACGAGGCACAGGTCCGGTTGGTTCGCCGCCTCCAGGCGACGTTGTACGACGCCGGTTACGCCTGGCCCAGCGGCCCCTCCGATTACGGAGGACGTGACCTGCCCAGGGAGTACGACCTGGAGGTGGAGCGCCTCCTGGACGAAAAGGGCTTCCCCTCCCGGGAAGCACTGTTCGTCGGGTTGAACATCGTCGCACCCGCCGTGCACCGACACGGAAACGAGGACCTACGGAAGCGGGTGCTCCCAGCGCTCTACCGCGGTGACGCGATCGGGTGCCAGTTGTTCTCCGAACCGGGGGCGGGCTCCGACCTTGCCGGGGTCTCCGCCCGCGCGGTACGTGACGGGGACGACTGGATCCTGTCCGGACAGAAGGTGTGGACCTCCATGGCCCACCTGGCCGACGTGGGAGAAGCACTCGTCCGGACGGACCCGGAGGCCCCCAAGCACGCCGGGTTGACCATGTTCGTGGTCGACATGCACGCACCCGGGGTGACGGTGCGCCCCATTCGCCAGATGACCGGCGGCTCCGCGTTCAACGAAGTCTTCCTCGACGAGGTCCGTGTACCCGACACCAACCGCATCGGCGACGTCGGTGAGGGATGGCGTGTGGCCTCCACCAGCCTCGGCAGTGAACGCAGCACCATGAGCGGGGCGACCGGACCGGTCACGCCCTACGTCCTGGAACGACTGCACACACTGGTCACCAGGCTCGGCGCCGCCGCCAAGGGTGTCCACCGCCCACAAATCGCACGTACCGTCACCGCGCTCACCGCGTTGCGATCGGCGGCCGAACTGTCCGAGGGCTCCTGGTCGCACCGGCTCGCCCCGTTCTCCGGTTCGATCCTGAAAATGCTGATGACCCGCGCCGTCGACGAGATCGGTGCGCTCGCGGAGAACGTCCTGGGTGAGCAGGCCTACCGGGACTCCGGTGCGTGGGACAGCTTCGCCTGGTCGGAGTTCGTCCTGGGGGCTCCGGCACTGCATCTGGCCGGCGGAACGGACGAGATCCAGCTCAACGTCATCGCCCAGCGCGGCCTGGGGCTTCCCCGACCGCCGAAACACTCTTGAACCATTTCACTTCGAAGCAACAAGGAGATGTCATGGAATCCTTCATCCAGCTGCGCAAGGGTACGACCCCTCGGAAGATCCACCGGGACCTCGACGGCCTCAAGGACGACGAACTCGGCCGCTACGGCTTCACCGGCCGTACCGCGCACATGTACCGACGCAACGACCCCACCGCCTTCCGGACCGAGGGTCCTTTGCAGGGGGTGGACGTCCAGACCACGGGGCTGCGCCCGACCGACCAGGACGACCCTTCCGGTGAACCGCTGCTGCTGTTCAGCAACGACGACTGCCGGATCTCGCTGAGTCGCCGCGCCGAGACGGCCCCCTTCCACACACGCAACGTCGACGGGGACGAACTGCACTTCGTCCACGAGGGACACGGAGAGTTCGAGACGGAGTTCGGGCGCCTGTCCTACCGGCCCGGTGACTACGTCTACATCCCCAAGGGCACCACCTACCGGCAGGTCCCCGACGACCGCGCACACATCCTGCTCATCGAGGCCACCGAGGAATTCCGGGTCCCGGAGGCCGGTGTGCTCGGCCGGTACTTCCCCTACGACCCGTCGCTGGTGGTGATCCCCGAGGCCGAGGTCTTCGAGGAGGACGGCCGGGAGGAGTACGAGGTCCGGCTGCGCCACTCCGGACAGCAGACCTCCCTGTTCTACGGGTTCAACCCCTTGGACGTCGAAGGGTGGAAGGGCGACAACTTCGCCTTCACCTTCAACATCGAGGACCATGACGTGATCACCTCCGACAGCGTCCACCTGCCCCCGACCGTGCACCTGTTCATGCAGGCCACCGGTGTGTACATCATGCATTTCCTGCCGCGCCCGGTGGAGGGGGTCGCCGGTGTGGAACGGGTGCCCTGGTATCACCGCAACGTGGACCTCGACGAGGTCGCGTTCTACCACGGCGGCAGCGTCTTCGGTGTGGACATGCCGGCAGGCCTCATCTCCCACGCCCCGCAAGGGATTCACCACGGTCTTCCGGAACGGCCCCGTGAGCGAGCACGTCGCCGCTTCGACGTCGACGAGCGGGTCGAGTGGAAGATCATCGCGATCGACACACGCCGCCGACTCGTCCCCAGCGAGGCCATGCTGGCCGCGACCCAGACGGAAGCACCCGAAGGGGGACAAGTGTGATGGCCACCAAGCAGTTCTCCTACGACCGCATCCCCTACCTCATCGTCTTCGACGACGACTCGGACTACCGCGACACCTATGGCGGGGTCACCGAGAGCGTGGTGCTGGAGAGCTTCCTCATGCGTCCCAAGGACGTGCCCTCCGACACCGTCATCGTCTTCATGCACCCCATCGGGGGCGGTGCGTACCTGCCGATGAGCAACGCGTTGCCACGCGCCGGACACCACGTCATCTACTGCAACAGCCGCTATCGGGGCGTCGACAGCGCGCTGATCATGGAAAAGGTGGTCCAGGACCTGGGGGCGTGCGTACGTGACGCCCGGGAACGCTGGGGTTACACCAACGTCGTCCTCGCCGGATGGAGCGGGGGCGGTGCCCTGTCGCTGTACTACCAACAGCAGGCCCAGGAACCCACCGTCACCCACACCCCGGCCGGGGACCCCTTCGACATGGCCGCGCTGGAGCTCCAACCCGCGGACGGTGTCATGTTGCTGGCCGCGCACGTCTCGCGACACGGCACACTCACCGAGTGGATGGACGCCTCCGTCGTCGACGAGAACGACCCGGACGAGCGCGACCCCGAACTCGACCTGTACAACCCCGACAACCCGAACCGTCCCCCCTACACAGAGGAGTTCCTGGTTCGGTACCGACAGGCACAGGTGGCGCGCAACCGTCGGATCACCACCTGGGTCAAAAAGACCCTGGCCGACCTGCGCTCCCGTGGACATACCTTGGAAGAACGCGGGTTCGTCACCCACGGCACCATGGCCGACCCGCGCTGGCTCGACCTCTCCTTGGATCCCAACGATCGAGAACCGGGCTGCTACCTGGGAGATCCCCAAGTCGTCAACAACGGCCCCGTCGCCCTGGCCAGGTTCAGCACCCTACGAAGTTGGTTGTCGCAGTGGAGCTATGACGACGCCCACGGCGACGGCCCTCGCTGCGCTGCCGACCTACGCGTTCCGACCCTGGTGATCGGCAACTCCGCCGACAACGCCTGTACCCCGAGCCACACCCAACGGCTTTACGAGGCCGTCGGACATCCGGACAAGACCATGCACACGGTGCAGGGGGCGACGCACTACTACTCGGGTCCAGATCAAGGACCCAAACTTGCCGAAGCGGTGTCGGTGATCACGGAATGGATGGGAGATCGGGGATGGGCGAAAACACTGTAGCTCCACACCGGGCATGGCCCCACGAAACCATCGACCAAGCGGTACGGCGGCGCGCCCGCGACCGGCCCACCGAGATCGCCGTGGTGGGACCCGCACTGACCCTGACCTGGCAAGAACTCGACGAGGCCGCCGACCGTACCGCCCACCTGCTGGCCGAGAAAGGAGTAGGACCGGGCAGTCTCGTGGGCTGGTTCGGTCAGAACGACATCGGCTACCCCGTGGTACTGCTGGCGGCCTGGCGTCGCCGCGCGGGGATGGTCGGTATGAACTGGCGACTTCCGGACCACGACCTGCGCGCGGTCTGCGAGCAGATCGGGCTGACCCACTGTGTGTCCACCCCGGAATTGGCCGACCGCACGGCCAAGATCGCCCAGGACATGTTCTCGTTCAGTGTCATGGCCCAGGACTTGCCGCCCTGGGTCGAACGGCCTCACGCCGAGGTGTTGGAGCCACAGGCCGACGACCTTGCGATGCTGTTCTTCACCTCCGGGTCGACCGGTGTTCCCAAAGCTGTTCCGCTGAACCGGCTCTCCAACGAGTTGACCGTGGCCAACCCCAACGGCCACGGCATCTCGGCCGGGAGCCGACAGCTGATCGTCCCACCCGTCTTCCACCTGGCGGGCGCGATCTGGGTGCAGTACGGGCTTTTGTACGGCACGACACAGGTCTTCATCAGCGACGCCTCTCCCCAGAGCATCATCGAAGCGCTGGCCAGGTACGAGATCACCCACGCCGTGTTCGTCCCCACGCTGATCCGCGCGATCGTGGACCGGATGGGTGTGGAACCGGTCCCGATCCCGACCTTCCAACACCTGGCCTACGGAGCCTCCCCCATCACCCAGGCCCTGCTGCGTGAGGCCATGGAGGTTCTGGACTGCGAGTTCTGCCAAGTGTTCGGGATGACCGAGATCGGCGGCACGGTCAGCTTCCTTCTTCCCGAGGACCACATCCTGAGCGGGAAGAATTCCGGGCGTCTTGCCTCGGCCGGACGACCGGCCAAGGACGTGGAGGTACGGGTGTGCGATCTGGTCACCGGTGAGGAGCTGCCACCGGGCCGGTCGGGGGAACTGTGGGTACGCGCCCCCTTCATGTCCGACGGCTACCTGGGGCATCCTCGAGCGACCGAGGCCGTCTTCCGGGACGGGTGGCTCAACACTCGCGACATCGGCCACCTCGACGCCGACGGCTACCTCTACGTCGAAGGCCGTTCCGACGACATGATCGTGACGGGCGGCGAGAACGTGCACCCCGGTGAGGTGGAGAACGTCATCGCCCAGTTGCCACAGGTCGTGGAGTGCGCCGTCTACGGCGCGCCGGACGACAAGTGGGGTCTGCGCGTGTCCGCGGCCGTGGTCGTACGCACCCCTGACCTCACCGAGGCCGACATCGATGCCCACTGTCGAGAGCGGCTCGCAGGTTACAAGTGTCCGAAAGAGATCCGACTCGTGTCGGCCCTGCCCCGAACCCCCACCGGAAAGATCATCCGCAAGCAGCTCCATCAGAAGAGCACACCCGTGTCGGAGGCGGGCACATGAGCGACGACAACCTCTCGCCCGACGAGGTCCGGGCATCACTGCGGTCCTACTTCACCGACCATCCCGGGCTCGACGAGACCCGCCGGCTGCGTGACGGCGACCCCGACATCGGTGAGCCGGGGTTCGACCCGAAACGTTGGCAGAGTCTGGCCTCGGAGTTGGGGCTGGCCGCCATGGGCGCCCCCGACAGGGTCGACGGTCTCGGCCTGGGACTGGAACACGTCCTTGCAGCCGTGGAGGAGTGCGGGGCGAGCCTGTACCCAGGGCCCGCGCGTGCGGCGGCCCTGTTCTCCTGGGCCCTGGGGCTGGTCGACGAGCCCGGCGAGCAACTGCTCACCTGGGCCGGTCGGGTCATCGGTGCCGATGCCATCCCCTCGGTGGCACAGGGTCACGGAACCGACCACACCGAACTGACTCTGTCCTTCGACGGCCGCCTGTCGGGGCGTGCCCACAACGTGACACATCCGGCCGCGGCCGATGTGCTCGTGGTCGTCGCGCAAACACCCCAGGGGCCGTGTCCGGTCGTGGCGGATCTTTCCTTCGAAAGGGTCGAGGAGGGCACGGTCACCCGCGTACCGGTTCCCTCGGTCGACATCAGCGGCCAGGTGGGTGATCTGGAGCTTCGCGGTGTGCCCGCCGTGAAGCTCTGCGATCCGGGCGATGCCGACGCACTTCGCCGGTTCGGTGGTGTCGGCAAGCTCCTGGTCGCGGCCGAACAGGTCGGCGGTGCCGAGGGGTGCCTACACGCCACCGTGGAGTACGCGAAGGTACGCACACAGTTCGGCCAGGTCATCGGCGGCTACCAGGCGATTCAGCATCGGTGTGCCACCACGGCGGTGGACATCGCCTCCGCCAGATCACTGCTTGTCGCGGCCGCTCGTGCGATCGACCGGGGCAGTGCGGATCATGGCCTGAGCCTGCTGGCCAAGGCCGAGGCCTCGGAGGTGTTTCGGTCCGCGGCCGACGGTCTGATCCAGGTGTCCGGAGGTATCGGCTTCACCTGGGAGCACGACGCGCACCTGTTCTTCCGTCGGGCCCGGTCGACCGCCGTACTCGGCGGCACCCCGGAGGAATTGCGTGACCGCGCCGTCTCCGAGGGATGTTTGGACCTGCTTCTGCCCGTGTCGCCCTGAGCGTCTCCGTCCACGGTGACGCCCCCTTCCGGCGTCCCGTTCCCTTCTTCCCGTTCCGCTCGCAGAAAGGCACACCGTGTCTGTTCCCGTCATCGTCGAAGCCGTCCGTACACCGGTCGGTAAACGAAACGGCTCCCTCTCCGGTTGGCATCCCGTCGAGTTGGCCGCCGAAACCCTGAAGGAACTGGTGGGGCGCTCCGGTGTCGACCCCGCCCTGGTCGAAGACGTCATCATGGGCTGTGTCAGCCAGATCGGCCCGCAAAGCACCAACATCGGCCGCAACGCGGCCCTGGCCGCCGGGCTGCCCACGACCGTGCCCGGTACCACCATCGACCGCCAGTGCGGCTCTTCCCAACAGGCGATCCACTTCGCCGCCCAGGCCATCGCCTCGGGCGCCATGGACGTGGTCATCGCCGCCGGGGTGGAGTGCATGAGTACCGTCCCCATGTTCTCCAACGCCCCCGGCGGTGACATCCGCGCAGTCTACGGCGAGGTCCTGCAGGACCGTTTCGGTGATCAGGAGAACTACGGCCTGCCCGGGCTGGTGCCCCAAGGCATCTCCGCGGAGATGATCGTCGACCACTGGAAGCTGACCCGTGAAGACATCGACGCCTACGCGTTGAGCAGCCAGCGTCGCGCCGCCACAGCCCGCGACGAGGGCCGGTTCGACCGCGAGATCCTTCCGGTCCCGGTGAAGGTCCGCGACCGGGAAACCGGCGCGGTGAACGTCCAGGACACACAACTCACCCAGGACGAGTGCATCCGCGACACCACCTCGTTGGAGGCACTTGCCGGGCTCGAGCCGTCCTTCGTCCCCGAGGGTCGGGTCACAGCGGGCAACTCCTCCCAGATCGTCGACGGGTCCGCCGCAGTGCTCCTCATGGCCGACCACGTCACCGAACACCTGGGATTGCGTCCGCGTGCGGCGGTCCGCCACATGAGCGTGGTCGGTGACGACCCGGTGATGATGCTGTCCGCTCCCATCCCCGCCACCCGCACGGTCCTCGACCGGGCCGGGATGAGCGCAAGCGACATCGACCTGTTCGAGGTCAACGAGGCGTTCGCACCGGTCGTCGTGGCCTGGCAGCGTGAGCTCGGTGTCGAGGCCGAGCGGGTCAACGTCAACGGTGGTGGCATCTCCTTGGGGCACCCGTTGGGCGCCTCCGGGGCGAAGCTGATGGTCACTTTGCTGTACGAGCTGGAACGCAGTGGTGGCCGTTACGGGCTGCAGACCATGTGCGAGGGCGGGGGCATGGCCAACGCGACCATCATCGAGCGTCTCCCATGAGCATCACAGCGGACCTGAGCGAATCGGTGGCCGTGGTCACCGGCGCCTCCAGCGGTATCGGACGCCATTTCTGCACGCTTTTGGCCGACTCCGGGGCGGTCGTCGTCGCCGCTGCCCGCCGTGCCGAACGGTTGGCAAAGCTTCAACGTGCCGACGGCCGGATCGTGCCCAAGACCTGTGATGTGACCTCGAGCGCGGACAACGAGCGGGTCATCGAACGGGCCGTGGCACTGGGTGGCCCGCACATCCTGGTCAACGCCGCCGGGTTCGGTGACGCCGTACCCGCCCTGGAGCACCCGGTCGAGGATTTCCGACGCACTCTCGACGTGGACCTGACCGCCACCTTCGAGATGAGCGTGTTGGCGGCCCGTGCCATGGGGGAACGGGGTGGATCGATCATCAACATCGCCTCGGTCCTGGGGCTCACCGGCTCCTGGCCGGTGACTCAGGCCGCCTACTGCGCGGCCAAGGGCGGTGTTGTCAACCTCACCCGTCAACTCGGGGCCGAGTGGGCGGAGCGCGGGGTTCGGGTCAACGCGATCGCACCGGGGTGGTTCCCCAGTGAGCAGACCGAGGAGATGTTCGCCCGCAAGGACTCCATGCGCTGGCTCAAGCGCAACACCCCCATGCGGCGCGTGGGTCGTCTCGACGAACTCGACGGTGCCCTTTTGTTGCTCGCCGACGACGCGAGCAGCTTCATCACCGGACAGACCATCGCGGTCGACGGTGGTTGGACGGCCCACTGAAACAGAAAGGAGGGGCACTGATGAAAAGGACTCTGTTCACCGAGATCCACGACGACTTCCGGGACGGTTTCCGGGCGTTCGTCAAGGCCGAGATCCTTCCTCACCACGAGGAATGGGAACGGCAGGGGCGCATCGACCGGTCCATGTTCACCGCTGCCGGTGAGGCAGGCTTCCTGGCGATGGCGGTGCCCGAGGAGTACGGCGGCCTGGACCAGGACGACTTCCGTTTCAACGCCATCATCGGGGAGGAACTGCAGCGTGTCGGTGTCATCGGCTCGGGCATGTGCATCACCTTGCACAACGACGTCGTCCTTCCGTACCTGCTGAACCACACCACCGAGGAGCAGCGCCGGCGTTGGCTGCCCGGGGTGGTGAGCGGCGACACCATGACCGCGATCGCCATGACCGAGCCCGAGGTCGGTTCGGACCTGGCTGCTCTGCGTACCACAGCACGCCGCGAGGGCGACACCTACGTGATCGACGGCGCCAAGACGTTCGTCACCAACGGCATCAACGCCGATCTGTACGTGGTGGCGGTACGCACCGATCCCCAGGAGCGGCATCGAGGTATCAGCCTGATCGTGGTGGAGGACGGCATCCCGGGCTTTTCTCGGGGACAGCTCCTGGACAAGATCGGCCTGCACAGCCAGGACACCGCCGAGCTGTTCTTCGACGGGGTGCGGGTACCGGCCGACAACCTGATCGGTGAGGAGGGGCAGGGGTTCGGCATCCTCATGCGCAACCTCGCCCAGGAGCGCCTGGGGCTGACCGTGTCGGCGATCTCGGCAGCACGTGCCGCCTTGCGCTGGACGGTCGAGTACTGCGCCCAGCGCAAAGCTTTCGGCAAGCGGATCCTGGACATGCAGAACACCCGTTTCACCCTGGCCGATCTGGCCACGCGGGTGGAGATCGGCCAGGTGTTCGTGGACCGGCTCATCGACATGCACGGCCTCGGGGAGCTGACCGGCGAGGACGCCGCCAAGGGAAAGCTGTACACCACCGAACTGCAGCAGCAGGTCGTCAACGAGGGGTTGCAGCTGCACGGCGGCTACGGGTTCATGCGGGAGTACCCCATCGCCCGTTCCTACCTCGACGCACGCATCCAGACCATCTTCGGCGGCACCAACGAGATCATGCGCGAAATCATCGGCCGCGGTCTCGAGGAGACCTATGGGGAGGGTGTCCGATGAACGTCGACGTGGTACGGCGTGAGGGAGTCGTCGAGATCACGCTCGACCGCCCCGACAAACGCAACGCGATGACCGACGCGATGTGGAATCGGCTCGACGAGATCCTCCAAGGGATCGACGCAGGTGGCCGCGACCGTGTGCTGGTGGTGACCGGGGCGGGTGGTGCTTTTTGCGGCGGGTCCGACGTCGGCGGTCTTCTGAACGATCTCGATTCGCTGCCGGACCGGATCGCGGTGTCCAACCGTTGTGTGCTGGCCATGCGGGAGCTGGGCCTGCCCACGATCGCCAAGGTGTCCGGTGTGGCGGCCGGTTCCGGCGCCAATTTGGCCCTGGCCTGCGATTTCGTGGTCGCCGACGAGCGGGCGCGTTTTGCGCAGCTGTTCATCCACCGTGGACTCTCCCTCGACAGCGGGGCGAGTTGGTTGTTGCCCCGACTCGTCGGTGAGCGCAAGGCCCGGGAACTGTGCCTGCTGGGCCGGACCGTGCCCGCGGACGAGGCGATGTCCCTGGGGATGCTCACCGAACTGGTGGACTCCCCACAGTTGGACGCCCGGGTCCAGGAGCTGGCTCGCACGCTGGTCGGTTTTTCCGCCCCGGCGCTGGCCGGGACCAAAAGGATGCTCGACCACTCCTGGAAGGGCGACCTGGCCGGGGCGCTGCACGCCGAGGCCGAGAACCAGGTCCGGGTCATCACCACCGACGCCGCCCGTGACGGCATCTCTTCTTTCGGGGCGACCCCCACACGCTCCACACCCGACGGCCGGTGAAGACCCCTTCCACCACATTTGCGCCAACCACAGAGGATGAGGACAGAACATGGAACTCCACGGCAGTAGCGCCATCGTGACCGGAGGCGGCTCCGGCCTGGGAGAGGCCACCGCCAAGGCCCTGACCGGCCGCGGCGCTTCGGTGGTCGTCGTCGACCTGGACAAGGACGGCGGCACGCGTGTGGCCGAAGAGATCGGCGGGCGTTTCGTCCGGGCCGACGTCGCCGACCCCGAGGCGGTGATCGAGGCCGTCGACACCTCGGTCGCTGTGGCCCCGCTGCGCGCGGTCGTCAACTGTGCGGGTATCCCGAGCCTGTCCCGCACGATCGGCCGCGACGGCACCTACGGGTCCGCCCACGACCTGGACGCCTTCCGCAAGGTCGTGGAAGTCAACCTGATCGGCTCGTTCAACGTGGTGCGGCTGGCCGCCACCGCCATGTCCAAGAACGAGCCCGACGCCGACGGTGCCCGTGGTGCGGTGGTCAACACGACCTCGGTCGCCGCCTACGAGGGTCAGGTCGGGCAGGTGGCCTACAGCGCCTCCAAGGGCGGGGTCGTCGGGGTGACTCTGCCGCTGGCGCGTGACCTTGCGGTCGTCGGCATCCGGGTGAACACCATCGCCCCGGGGCTGATCGAGACCCCCATCTACGGTGACGGACCCGACGCCGAGACGTTCAAGGCCGACCTCGCCAAGGACGTGGTGTTCCCGCGCCGTCTGGGTCTGCCGGAGGAATTTGCCTCCATGGCGCTGGAACTGCTGACCAACGACTACGTCAACGGAGAGGTCGTGCGGGTGGATGCCGGTGTGCGTCTGCCCTCGAAGTAACCGACACCCTCTCGTCGACCGAGCACGTACCGGTCCGGGAAAACGAGGAACACTGTGGACAATACGAACGGTCCTGTGACGATCGTCGAGGTCGCGCCCAGGGACGGACTGCAGAACGAGGCCGTCGCCCTCACCACCGGGCAGAAATTGGAGTTGACCACACGTGCCGTGGACTGTGGTGCCAGGCACGTGGAGGTGACCAGTTTCGTACACCCCGCGAAGGTGCCCGCGATGGCCGATGCCGAGGAAGTGGCCGCCGGACTCCCCCGTGATGACGGGGTGTCCTACAGCGCGCTCGTCCTCAACACGCGTGGGCTACGGAGGGCCGTCGACGCGGGGATCGGTGCGGTCAACTTCGTCGTGCACTGCACGGAGATGTTCAGTCAGCGCAATCAGGGTGTGGATATTTCCGGTGGGATCGATCTGTGGCACGAAGTGGCCACCCGGGCACGGACGGCCGGGGTACGGGCGAACCTGACGTTGGCGGCCGCCTTCGGTTGCCCCTTCGAAGGTGAGGTCCCCGTGGAGCAGGTGGTCGAGATCGCCCGGAAGGTACTGACCTCCCCTCCGGAGACCCTGTCGTTGGCCGACACCATCGGTGTGGCGGTCCCCGCCGACGTGCGTGCCCGCTTCTTCGCGCTCGCCCCGCTGCTCCCGGAAGAGGTGGAATTGCGGGCCCATTTCCACAACACCAGGAACACCGGTACTGCCAACGCCTTGGCCGCGGTGGAAGCCGGGGTCACCGTGTTGGACAGCAGCCTCGGTGGGATCGGAGGTTGTCCCTTCGCCCCCGGGGCCACCGGAAACGTGGCCACCGAGGATCTGGTCTACGCGCTGGATCGCAGTGGTGTCCGGACGGGCCTGGCACTGACGGAACTGCTCGAGGCGAGCGGGTGGTTGGAGGATGTGCTGGGACGTCCTCTGCCTGCCATGCTCCGCCGTGCCGGAGATTTTCCCGCCATGGCCTGAGGGCACCTGACCGTCTCGGTCGTTCCGGTCGTTCCGGCCGGGGGAAGGCACCTCTCCCCCGGCTTTGACGCATGCCTCGAAGCCGGGCATCACTCTTTCCGTCGAAGGGTGGGACATCGGGTCATCGGACCTTGTGCTTGCAGACGGTCAAGACCCTGTTTCGCCTTGCTTTGCAGGTCAGCACGTTGCAGTGCGGCCACGATCCAGGACGATCGATCGTGCACTTCTTGCTTTTCGAACAAAACTGAGATTAACATCAGCTTCAGTTTTACTGTGCTCCACACCACATGAGCCCGCTCGCAGAGCGAGAACAGGGATGTCCCCATGAAGAAGATCGGCATTGCCTCAGCTGTACTGACTCTCGGCCTGACTGCTGCCTGCGGAGGCGGCTCCGCGAGCTCCTCGGAAGACGGCGTATTGAAGTTCGGTGCCGTGCTCGCACACACCACCTTGGACCCCGACCTGCTCCCGCTCGCCCAAATGTCCTCCTACGTGAGCCCGCTGTACGACAGCCTGACCTTCCTGGCCTCCGACGAAAGCGTCCAACCCCTGCTCGCCACGGAGTGGGAGACCGACGAGGACGACGACGGCCCCTACCTGGACATGACCTTGCGCGAGGAACTGTCCTTCTCCGACGAGACCCCCTTCACCGCCGACACCGTGATCACCAATGTGGAACGCTCCCAAGAAGTCGAAGGAAGCACCAACGCAGGTGATCTTGCCGGAACCACCGTCGAGGCCATCGACACCCACCAGGTGCGCTTTCGCAACGAGGACGGTGTGGGTGCACTTCCCCGCCTCCTGGCCGGCCCCGCGGGCATGATGATTTCGGACCGGGCGATCGAGGACGGTACGGACCTGACCGAGGAAGCAGCCGGGATCGGTCCCTTCACCCTCACCAACATCCAACCGAACCGGGTCGTGTACACGGCGAGCGAAGACTACTGGGACGAGGAAGCCGCAGGCACGGAGACCCTCGAAATCCAGTACATGGCCGACGACGCCAAACTGAACGCGATCCGCTC
The DNA here is from genome assembly GCA_019115445.1 of Candidatus Nocardiopsis merdipullorum. Classification (GTDB taxonomy): domain Bacteria; phylum Actinomycetota; class Actinomycetes; order Streptosporangiales; family Streptosporangiaceae; genus Nocardiopsis; species Nocardiopsis merdipullorum. The sequence continues at coordinate 5,415 of DXDP01000165.1, read as the reverse complement.
CGGAGAACTGGACCTCACGATCCTGCCGCAGAAAATGGTCCCCTCCGCCGAGGACGCCGGATACGAGACCGAACACAGCCTCGGCGCCGAGAACTACACGTTCTCCTTCAACACCGAACTGGAACCCTTCGACGACGAACGCGTCCGGGAAGCCGTCAGCCTCTCCCTGGACCAGCAGGCCATCTGCGACGGCCTCCTCGAGGGCGAGTGCGTACCGACCGGGCAGTTCTTCAGCGCAGGCTCCAACGCCTACAACCCCGACATCGAACTGGAGAACTTCCCGTTCGACATGGACCGGGCACAAGAACTCATCACCGAGGCCGGTGCCGAGGGCGCAGAGGTGGAGATCGTGACCGTGGCCGGCAACCAGGTGTTCGAACAGCTCGCCACCATGGTCCAGGGGCAACTCGACGAGATCGGCCTGGACGTCTCGGTCACACCGGTGGCACCACCCCAGGTCGTCAGCCGCTTCACCGCCGAGAAGGACGTGGCGATGGCCTTCGGTGCAACGGGCAACGCCTACGACCCCTCGGTCACCCTGACCCGTTACGGCCTCGTCGACGGCCTCTACAACCCCGGTGGCCTGGAAGAGCCCGAGGTCGAGGAGCTGGCTCGGGAAGCGCTCCTGGAGACCGACCAGGAGAAGCGGACGGAGATCTACCAAGAGATCTCGGGACTGTTCGACGCCTCAGGTCTTGTCACCTCGGTCCTGACACCGGAAAGCGTCTATGTCATCTCCCCCGACGTGGAGGGCTGGGAAAGCCCGTGGGCTCCCTCCTACCCCTCGTTCCGCGGCCTGAGCAACTGAGGAGAAAGGCGCACTGATGGGATCAGCGATCCTGAGGAGGATCGGTCTACGCGCACTCTCCGCGATCCCGATCCTCCTCGCCGTCACCTTCGGCACCTACGTCATGCTCTTCTCGATCGGTGACGCCGCCGCGGTGGTCGCCGGGGAGAGCGCCACACCCGAACAGGTCGAGCAGATCCGCAGTCAGCTCGGCCTCGACCAGCCGGTCCTCCTGCAGTACCTCACCTGGTTGGGTGAGGCACTGCGGGGGGATCTGGGGGAATCACTGCATCACAGGGGCGCCGTCACCGATCTCATCGCCCACCACATGCCGTCGACCCTGTTGCTCTCCTTCCTGGCTCTGCTCATCGCCGTCGTGGCCACGATGGCGATGGGCAGTGCGGTGGGACTGCGTCCCGGCGGGCTCCTGGACCGTGGTCTTCGCGGCTTCTCCCTCCTCGGCATCGCGGTCCCACACTTCCTGCTGGGCCTGCTGCTGATCCTTTTCTTCGCGATCTGGCTCCCGTGGTTCCCTGCCGGCGGCTACCGCACGTTGGCCGAGGTCGGTGTCGGGGAAATGCTCTCCTACCTGGTGCTACCGGCGGTGGCGTTGGGGATCTCGTTGATGTGTCAGCAGATGCGGACCTTCCGCGCCTCCCTGGCCACCGAGTACGAGGCCGACTACGTACGCACCGCCCGGATGAAGGGCGTCTCCGGACACAACATCTTCTTCCGACACGTCAGCCGTAACGCCTCCGGCCCCCTGGTCACGGTGATCGGCCTGGAGGTCGGCGTACTGATCACCGGCGCCCTCCTGGTGGAAGTGGTCTTTGCGATCCCCGGCATCGGCACCCTGACCCTCGATTCCGTCCGTGACCAGGATTTCCCGGTCGTCCAGGGACTCGTCGCACTGTTTGCGATCGTGGTGATCACGGCGAACCTCGTCGCCGACCTCGTGGTGCTCTGGCTCGACCCCGCAGCGAGGGAGAGAACATGAGCAAGGCCAACACGCACAACACCACCTCGGCCACCCCACGGGCGGGTGTGGCCTCCCCGCGTCGTTCCCGCATCCGCGCACTTCCCCTCGGCCCGGGTTCTTGGGTCGCTCTGGGGTTCGTACTGCTGTGCGCGGCGGTGTCCCTGCTGCTGCCCCTCCTGCCACCGACCGACCCCACGGCTCAGGACACCTCCGCCATCTTGGCCACGCCTTCGGCCGAACACTGGATCGGGACCGACCAGTTGGGCAGAGACCTCTTCAGCCGCCTCCTGTGGGGGTTGCGGACGTCGATGTTTGCGGCCTTCACCGCGGTCGCGGTCGCCACGGCCATCGGTGTCCCCCTGGGGCTGGCCGCCGGTTACCACCGAGGGTGGTTCGACGCACTCACCGCACGTACCGCGGACACCCTGCTGACCGTGCCCGCACTGATCCTTCTGCTCACCGTCCAGACCGCTCTGCAGACCGGGATCCAAGGTCAGATGGTGGCTCTGGGTGTCATCTTCGCACCCCGGATCTATCGGATCGTACGCACGGAGACGATCGGCCTGGCACACAAGCCGTTCATGATCGCCGGACGCATGTCGGGCTGCTCCACTCTCCGTATCGCCCTGCGCTACCTGCTGCCCGGTGTACGGGCACAGGCCGTGGTACAGGTGAGCTACCTGCTCGGCCTTGCGTTGGTGATCGAGGCCGGCATCAGCTTCCTCGGCGTCGGAGTGCGTCCACCCGACTCCAGTCTCGGCACGCTCCTGACCGACGCGGGAACGATGCTGGCGACCGCCCCTCGGGTGGTCCTCGTCCCCGCCGCCGTGCTGACAGCGCTGATCCTGAGCCTCAACCTCCTCGGTGACACCGCGACAAAGGAAACACAACATGCGTGAGACGGGACCCGCAGAGCCCGCCGTCCGGGTGAGCGGACTGACCATCGGCACCGACCGCGGCCCCGACCCCTTCACCCTGGTGTCGGACGTGTCCTTCTCGGTGCTGCCCGGAGAAATGCTCGGGCTGGTCGGTGAGTCGGGCTCGGGCAAGACCCTGACCGGTGCCGCCGTCGCCGGGCTCCTGCCTCGAGGGGTCCGTCGTGTCGGTGGCCGGATCGCACTCGACGGGCAAAGCGTCGAAGGACAGAGGATCCGCCGACGCCCCGGCGACGGTCCTGCGATGATCTTCCAAAACCCGATGACCAGCCTCAACCCTGCGGTGCGTATCGGTGATCAGGTCGCCGAGGCGGTCCGTCTCCATCGGCCGAAGATCACCAAACGCGCTGCCGCGGCGGAGGCACTGACCCTCCTGGAGCGGGTGGAGATCACTCGTGCCGAGGAACGGATGCGCCAGTACCCCTTCGAGTTCTCCGGTGGTATGCGCCAACGCGTGATGATCGCCATCGCCCTTGCCACCGGCCCCAAGGTCCTCGTCGCCGACGAGCCCACCACCGCTCTGGACGTCACGGTCCAACAGGGGGTGATGGACCTCATCGACCGGTTGCGCGCCGAGATGGGACTGGCGGTCCTGCTCATCTCGCACGATCTGGCCGTGGTCAGTGAACGCTGTGATCGACTGCTCGTGATGTATGCGGGCGAGATCGTCGAATCCGGGGCGGCACACCATGTCCTGCACCAGCCGCTGCACCCCTACGTCGACGGTCTGATGCGTTGTATCCCCGAACGTGCCCTGAAGTTGGGTGAGCTGCGTTCACTGCCGGGCCGGGTACCCGCCCCCGACGAGCTTCCCGCAGGGTGTCGATTCGCCCCCCGTTGTGATTTCGTCACCGACGCCTGCGTGTCCGCACACCCACTTCTGGAGGAGGCCGGGCCGGACCACGGGGTGCGCTGTGTCCGCTCGAAAGAGATCGACTTCCACGCCCCCACAGAAAAGCACGTGACGGCAGGAGAGACCGATGGCTGAACCACTGATCGAGGTCGATTCGCTGCACAAGAAGTTCACCACGGGCAGTTGGCCCCGTCGTGGTACACCCACCGTCGCCCTCGACGCCGTGTCCTTCCAGGTGTCGGCCGGCGAATCCGTGGGCATCGTGGGTGAATCCGGCTCGGGCAAGTCGACGTTGGCCAACACGATCTGTGGCTTGTCGAAACCCGATGCGGGCCGGGTCCTGGTGAAGGGGCAGCGGATCCACGCGGGCCGCGGGTTCGATCGGAACGTGTGGCGAAGTGTCCAGATGGTGTTCCAGGACCCCTACACCTCACTGAACCCGGCCATGACCATCGAGGAGATCGTCACAGAGCCCTTGCGGCTGTGGCACCGCATGTCGGTGACCGAAGCACAGGAACGTGCGAGAGAGATCCTCGACCGTGTCGGGCTCACCCCCACTGTTGGTGGTCACAGGCCCAGAGGTCTGTCGGGAGGCCAGCTCCAGCGGGCCTCCATCGCCCGAGCACTCGCGGTCTCCCCCGAGGTGCTCGTGCTGGACGAGTCCGTGTCCGCACTGGATGTTTCGGTACAGGCCCAGATCCTGGAACTGTTGTTGGAACTCAAACGCGACACCGGGCTGACCTATCTCCTCATCAGCCATGACATCAGCGTGATCCGTCTGGTTTGCACCCGGGTGTTGGTGATGCGTCACGGACAGGTGGTCGAGGAGTGCACCGCCCAGAACCTGACTCCGGAAGGTGCTGAGCACGAGTACACGCGTCGTCTGTTGTCCGCGGTCCCTCTGTTGTCCACCCAGGGTGGCTGACCGGCACGACAAAGCCGCCCGGGCCGAGGGGAACCGGGCCCGGGCGGCCTTGTCGCGTGTGACTGTCTCACCCCATGGCCATCGGCCGGAGACGGGGTTCGCGGGCAGGCGGGAGATGCTCGTGAAGGTCGCGGACCAGTCGTTCACGCACGTCGGCAACAGCGGGGTCGTCCCACCGGTTCACCCATTGGTGAGGGTCTTCCTCCAGGTGGTAGAGCTCGCCCTCGGTACCGTCGTAGACGATCTCCCTGGCAGGGGGTTCCATCCCGAAACTGGCGTAGCGTTCGGCCTTGGGGAGCCCGTAGTCCGGGTCGTTGGGCTCGTAGACGGTGCATGACCAACCGTCCTGGACGATGCTTCGCATCCGGTAGCCGGTGTCGAGTTGACTGTCCCATTCGATGATCGCCCGTTCGTGCTCGGAACCGGACGCCTGGGGCAACGGTGCGCCCTGCATCCATTCCGGCACGGGTACACCCGCGATCTCGCAGAAGGTCGGGGCGAGGTCGATCTGGCCCACCGGGTCGGTGACCACCGCGGGGGTCACCCCGGCCGACCGGGCCGGACGCCACACCATCGGCAGTCGCGTCAACGCGTCGACGTGGTAGGGGCCCTTGAACAAGAGGCCGAGGTCTCCCTGGAACTCACCGTGGTCGCTGGTCAGGACGATGTCGGTGTCGTCCCCCCAACCGCGTTCCTCGAGTTTGGCCAGGACCCGTCCGAATGCCTCGTCGAGCATCTCGTTCTTGATGTGGACCAGGGCGTTGATCTCACGGATCTGGTCGTGTGTCAGATCGGCGGGTACGAAGTCGCCCGGCGCACCGTCGATGTTGGGTACCGACCCGTCGTACCACGCGAGCCAGTGGGCAGGGCGCTCGGCGAGGATCTGCCGGATGCGTTCGTCGGAACCGGGATGCCCGGCGGGCAGTTCCAGGTCGC
>DXDP01000164.1 GCA_019115445.1 Candidatus Nocardiopsis merdipullorum | reverse complement strand
GGATGAGTGTCACCACCCCCTCACTGAGCGCCCAGAAGGCGCGTTGGAGTCGGAGCGGCCTGGTGTCACCACCGTTGGTGAGCGTGTCCACCACCAGCGAACCGGAGTCGGAGGAGGTGATGAAGAAGACCGCCACGACGAGGATGAGGAACAGTGCCGTGATCGCGGCGACGATCGGGGGCAGGGGCAGAGCATCCAGCAGATGGTAGGCAGCGTCGGCTTCGTCCACGTCCTCCCCGTAGAATCCTCCGTTTCCGAACAATTCGTAGTAGAGCCCGGATCCGCCGAAGACCCCGAACCACAGGACGGAGACCACGACCGGTGCGAACAGCGCACCGAGGACGAACTCGCGGATCGTGCGCCCGTAGGAGATCCGGGCCAGGAAGATTCCGACAAAAGGTGACCAGGAGATCCACCAGCCCCAGTAGAAGACGCTCCAGGTGGTGGTGAACTCGGCTGCCTGGGGATCTGCCTTCGGGTCCGGGAACGACATGCTCCACGGGATGAGGTTGGCGAAGTACTCCCCGGTGCCGGTGATCATGGTGCTGACCATCCACAATTTCGGCCCGACGAGGAAGAGGAAGCCCAAAAGGATGAAGGCCAGCCACAGGTTCAACACAGAGAGTCTGCGGATGCCCTTGTCGATCCCCGACAACACGCTGATGAGTGCGATCACCGTGATGACCGCGATGATGATCGACTGCGACCACGAGTTGTTGGGTGCGCCGAACACCTCGGACAGTCCGCTGTTGATCTGCAGGGTGCCGAGTCCGAGCGATGTCGCCAGCCCGAAGATCGTGCCGAACACCGCGAGGATGTCCACCAGGTTGCCCGGCCAGCCGAAGGCACGGTCGCCGAGCAGCGGGTACAACGCGGAGGCGGGACGCAGGGGAAGACCCTTGCGGAAGGCGAAGTAACCCAGGGACATGCCGAGAGCGATGTAGATCGCCCATGGGTGGAAGCTCCAGTGGAAGAAGCTACTGGCCAGCGCTTCGCCGGCTGCCTCGGCTCCACCGGAGGTCAGTTCCGCGGAGCGAGGGTTTTCCAGGTGGGTGACGGGTTCGTAGACCCCGAAGAAGACCAGACCGATGCCCATACCCGTGGTGAACAGCATCGCGAACCAGGCCACGGTGCCGAACTCGGGTCTGGAGTCGTCCGGGCCGAGACGGATCTTCCCGAACCTGCTGAGCATCAGGATGATCGCGGTCACCAGGAAGAACGTGGTGGACAGGACGTAGAACCAGCCGAGGTTCTCACCGATCCAGTCACGAGCGTTGGTGGCCCCCTCGAGCAGCGGTTCCGTGTAGGCGATGCCGAGGACGACGAAGAGAATGATCACGGCCCCGGAGACCCCGAAGACCGTTGGGTTGGTGTGTTCCCTGATGTAGGTACGCAGGGTTGAGATGGTGGCTCCTTCCCAGCCCCTGTAGGTCGTTTGCCTCTGGACAAAAGTATTTTTGGTCGGCTGAGCCGACCTCGTAAGGATTCTCGAGGATCGTAGATCCCCACAGGCCAGACGTAAAGTTAACGGTCACCTCCGGAGCGTTGGACATTTATCGGATGTATCCCCCCGGGGGCGGGTTTACGTCTGTCCCTTGAGGGCTGTCGCGTCACCTCGTCCGGTCGGACTCGGCGATGAGGTCCTCCAGGGTGTGGCCCACACGCTCCACCCAGTCGACGATGATCGCCAGTTCTTCTTCGGAGTACCGCTCGTGCAGGGCGATCATCGCCTCACGGATCCCCGGCCGCGCCGGGGTGGTGAAGTCTTCGACCAGACGTACCGCCACCTTGCGGCGGTCATCGGGGTGACGGGTCCGCTCGACAAGACCACGTGCTTCCAGGCGGTCGATCACACCGGTGACCGTGCCCGTGGACAGGCGGAGGTTGTCGGCGATCTCTCCGGGCGTCGACGGGCCCAGGACACGCAGCAACGTGCAGCACTGGAAGTCAGTGGGGTTCACCCCGCTGTGGTCCGCCAACCGGTGCAGGAGACGGAGAAGACGCACGGCGAGTTGCCCGCCGTCGTTCTGGAGCGCCACGTACAGATCTTCACGTGTCCTGTGCCCCTGGGTACTCCTCGACGTGCTCGCCCGGCCCCCGGTACTGGGCACGGCGTCCATGGAACTTCCTATCTCTTGGCACACGAGTGGTCCGATCACCGGGGCGTGTCGTGGCCCCTTTTTCCTGCTCGATGAAGGCAATGTTCACAACATAACTTCTTCGAGGTGGCGTCATGTGTGTGAACCCTACGGCGGGAGGGGCCCGCATCGGGTCCCGGAGACGGCGAGGGACCGTGGTCGTGGTGGGGGCCGGCCTGTCCGGACTCTCCTGTGCCCTGCACCTGCTCGGTGCCGGACACGACGTCGTTGTCCTCGAACGGAAGGATCACCCCGGAGGTCGGGCGGGACGCATCGACATGGAGGGTTTTCGGGTCGACACCGGCCCGACCGTGCTCACCATGCCCGATCTTCTCGACGAGGCCTTCGAGGCCGTGGGTACCTCGGTCCACGAACATCTCGAACTCCTGCCACTTGCCCCCGCCTACCGTGCGGCCTTCGCCGATGGTTCCACCGTCGATGTGCACACAGAACACCGGAGGATGGTCGAGGAGGTGACCCGTCTTGCCGGACCCCGTGAGGCCGTGGGCTACTTGCGTCTGCGTCGGTGGCTCACCCGCCTGTACCAGGTGGAGATGCGCGCGTTCATCGACGCCCAGTTCGATTCACCCCTGGACCTGGTGGGCCCGGACCTGGTGCGGTTGGCCGCCCTCGGTGGTTTCGGACGTCTTGCCCCGGCCATCGGCCGACACCTGCGTGACGATCGTCTGCGCAGGATCTTCTCTTTCCAGGCACTGTATGCCGGGGTGCCCCCGGAGCGGGCCCTGGCCGCCTATGGGGTCATCGCCTACATGGACACCGTCGCCGGGGTGTACTTCCCCAAGGGCGGTATGCGTGCGATCGGTGAGGCCATGGCGGACGCCGCCACCAAGGCCGGTGCGGTCCTGCGCTTCGGTGAGTCGGTGCAGCACCTGGAACGTGCGGGGAAAAGAGTCGCCGCGGTGATCACCGCAGAGGGTGAACGCCTGCCCTGCGATCACGTGGTACTCACCACGGAACTTCCCACTTCCTACCGGCTGCTGGGGCACCGTCCCCGGCGTTGGCCGTCCCACCGGTACTCGCCCTCGGCCGTGGTACTGCACCTGGGAACCGACCGCACCTGGGATCACCTTCGGCACCACACGATCTCCTTCGGGACGCAGTGGGAAAGCACCTTCACCGAGATCATCGACCACGGGGTGACCATGAGCGACCCCTCGCTCCTGATCACCCAACCGACCCTCACCGACCCGTCGCTGGCCCCGGACGGTCACCACCTGTTCTACGTCCTGGCCCCCACCCCGAACTTGGCCACGGCAGACATCGACTGGGACAGGGAAGGGCCCCGCTACAGGGACGCCCTGATCGCCACCCTGGAGGAACGGGGCATGACCGGACTGAACCGGTCCGTACGGGCCGAACGCATGATCACACCGGCCGACTGGGCACGCGAGGGCATGGTCCACGGCACCCCCTTCTCGCTGGCCCACACCTTTGCCCAGACCGGGCCGTTCCGACCGCGCAACACCGTTCCGGGCATCACGAACGCGTTCCTGGCGGGCTGCGGAACCACACCCGGCGTGGGGCTGCCCACGGTCCTGGTCTCCGGCAAGCTCGCCGCCGCACGCGTCGTGGCACGTACGGAAGGACGTGGGCGATGATGGCTTCCGCCGGCACGGAACTCGACGCCGCCGGGATCGGGGCGCACCGGCTGCGTGAGGATTATCTGCGCTGTCGCGCGCTGCATGCCCACCACGGACGTACCTACTACACGGCCACCCGGGTCCTGCCGGCCGAACGCCGTCCCGCCATCCACGCCCTCTACGGTTTCGCACGCTGGGTGGACGACATCGTCGACGAACCCGCCCCGGAAACGACCGTGGACGAGCAACGAGCCCGCCTGGACGAGATCGACATCGATCTGGGGCGTGCTCTTGCGGGCAAGGAACCGAACGAACCGGTGCTTCGGGCCCTGGCACACACGGTCGACCGCTACGAGCTGCCCGCCGGATATTTCACTGCGTTCATGACTTCCATGCGCATGGACCTGGACGTCGCCGCCTACGAAGACCTCGACCAACTGCGTGAGTACATGTACGGGTCGGCCGCCGTGATCGGGCTGCAGGTCCTTCCCGTCCTGGGAACGACCGTGCCCACAGAGGAGGCCGCACCACACGCGGCGGCTCTCGGTGAGGCCTTCCAGCTCACCAATTTCCTCAGGGACGTGGCCGAGGACCTGCGTCGGGGACGCATCTACCTTCCGGGTGACGTTCTGGCCGAGAACGGTGTGGACCGTGACCTTCTGAACCACTGCGCCCACACCCGAATACCGGAATCGCGCGTGCGTAAGGCGATCGCAGCGCTCGTGGAGGTCAACGAAGGGTTCTACCGGCAGGCGGAACCGGGCATCGAGATGCTCGACCCCGTTGCGAGCCCGTGTGTCACCACGGCTTTTCGGCTCTACCGAGCCATCCTGGACGAGATCATCGCCGCCGACTTCGACGTGTGGAGCACCCGACACCGGGTCTCCGACATCCGCAAGTTCACGGCGGCCGTGCCCGCGCTGGCCCGATCCCTCTGGCTTCGAACGGTCCCGCGTCCCAGGGCGGGCTGATGTCCAACCAGCTTCGCGCCCGACGTCCCGAGGAGAACGACAATGACACTGCCTGCCCCAGAACCCCGTCGTCTGCCACTGCGTCGTATGCCTCGGGGTACCTGGTCCGGTCAGGAACCGACCTGGAGGGAGGCCTCCCCGAGCCTGGTGGAGGCCATACTCAAACGGGCCCTGTCCCGTCCCTCCGGCAACTGGTTCGTCCTGGCCGGCTCCGAGGAGGTGCGACGGGACCGACCCTTCGGCCGCATGGTGGCCGGTACCGAACTTGTCGCCTGGCGTACCCCTGACGGAATCGCACACGCCGGCCCGGGGGCATGCCCCCACATGGGTGCGCCCCTGTGCCGGGGCGCAGTGGCCAAGGGCAGCCTGGTGTGTCGCTGGCACGGTCTTGCCCTGGGACCGGACGGCTTTCCCGGCTGGAGCCCCTACCCCGTACACGACGACGGTGTACTGGTATGGGTACGTCTTGACCACGTGGGTGGTGAGGAACCCCTGGAGACACCGATCGTGCCCGAACGCCCCGAGCGCGCCATCCGCATCGCGGCGGTGGAGAGCATGGCGGGACGCTGTGAGCCCGAGGACGTGGTCGCCAACCGCCTCGACCCCTGGCACGGTTCCTGGTTCCACCCCTACTCGTTCGTGGGGTTGAAGGTGACCGAAGTACCCGAAGGTCCCGCACCCGAGCAGGACCGTCTGGTCGTGGACGTCGGTTTCAAGGTGGCGGGCCGCTGGGGAGTGCCGGTGCGTGCCGAGTTCACCTGCCCCGAACCCCGCACGGTGGTCATGCGGATCATCGAGGGAGAGGGACGAGGCAGTGTCGTGGAGACACACGCCACCCCGCTGGGTGTCGACGAGCGGGGAGTGCCACGCACCGCGGTCATCGAGGCGATCGTCGCCTCCTCCGAGCGTGTCGGTTTCGCGCCGGCTCGACGTGCCGCCCGCGTGGTACGCCCGGTGATGCGTATGGCGGCCCGACGTCTGTGGCGTGACGACCTGGCCTACGCCGAACGGCGTTACCTGTTGCGTTCCGGCGGACGAGGCTGACGCACCGCGCGGGCCAGGGCACGAAAGAGTGCGTTCCGACCCCGCCGAGGGACACTCCACAGGGTGTGCCCGTGCCGCCCCCATCGGGGAAGCAGCGCGTTGGCCGCCAACAGTCCGCTGGTGGCGGCCCCCTCCATGAGCGCCACAGGAAGGTCCACACGCACGTGGTCACCGGCCACCACCAGGGTCGGGTCCGGTGTGGTCACGGTGCACCGCTCGGTGTACCCACCGGGAGGGAACAACGCACAATCCATGCCCAGCTCGTGCCGGGCGTCCACCACCCGCGCCCCGGCCATCTCCGGGTACACGGTCACGGCCTGCTCCCACAGCGACTTCTGTTCGGCCCCGGCATCACAGCCCTCGGGCAGGGCGTAGGCGTGGAGTTCCACCACCGAACCACCGGCCCGGTGCGCCCATGCCCGCGCCTGGTCCTCGTAACGTTCCAACACACTGATGTTGTCCAGAGTGGGATGACCCGCCGTACCCAGAAAGGCCTGGCGGTGTGACCGCACCGGCCGGTCGAGCCAGTACCGGGAGACCAGGAACGGTGGCGCTGAAGCCATTCGGGACACACTTGCACGCCAGGCGGCCCCACCCAGCTCGGGGGAGTCGGCCACCAGGGCACGCAATCCACGCGGGTCCGTGGCCAACACCACCGCGTCGAACTCCGCACCTTGCGGTCCCCCTGCCCCCGTCCACTCCACCGTGTGGGGACGCTGCCTGCCGGGGCGTACCCGCTCCACCCGGATCCCCGTGTGCGTCGTGGCCCCGAGCCCTTGCAGATACCGGGCCAAGGGGTCCCACAGTGCTTGGGGGAAGGGCGAGGTCGGTACGTCGAAGACCAGCCCCTCGGAAGAACCCAGGAAGTACACGTGGAACATGACCGCCATCTCCGCCGCGGACAGCTGCTCGGGGGCGGCGAAGAAGCTGCGGCTGAACACCTCGAAGGCCAAGTGGTGTGCTGTGCGTGGAAAACGTATGACCTCCAACAGGTCACGTGCACTGCGATGCCCCAGACGAGCGTGCACCCCGGGCACATCGACGTCCAAGAGCTGAAGGGCCGCAGGTAGATTCACCTCGGCCAACTCCGGGGCGGGAAAGCTCCGACTGCTCGCAGCCAGGGCGAACGCGTTCCACGGCGGGGTAGCGGGCAACCCCGAGAAACGGTCCCGTGCCCCCGAGCTGTGCACCAAGGGGTAATCCGGCAGGGGAGTCAGACGCTCGAGGTGAGGATCGGTACGCCGGAGCAGTCCACGAAGGTTGTAGTACTGGCGGAAGAACGCGTGGAAGCCACGGCTCATGGTCACGGTACTGCCGTCCGCCAGGACGGTGTCCCAACCACGGAGGCGCCCACCCAGGCTCCCCTCACGTTCGAACACGCTCACCTCGATCCCGCGCTCGGCCAGCGCGCACGCGGCGGCCAGTCCCGCGATCCCGCCACCCACCACCGCGACGCGGGGTGTGGTCCTGGGAAGCGGTGCCGACGGAGACGGAGCGGGTGTCGACTCGGCCCGGGGATCGGTGACATCAGCGCTCATCGCTGCCCTCCAAGGGACGACGGCCGACGAAGGTGTGGGTGATCCCGTACCGCCATCCCGGAAGTGGCGCGTCGGCCACCGACTCCAGACCCGCCGCACGCATCCGGGCAAGGAGCGCGGTTCGGCCGTCGAACTCCAACACGCTGCGCCAGAGGTGGCGGAACAGGTCGGACCGGCCGGTCAGGGCCCGCCCGGCCGGAATGATCACACCCCAACACACGGTGTTCCACACGGCTCGTGCCGGGAGTGAATCGGCGACCGAGTACTCGTGCAGGGCAAGACGTCCCCCGGGACGCAACAGCGCGCGCACGGAAGCCAGGAGGACGTCCGGGTCGGGAAGGTTGCGTATCAGGTAGGCGCAGAGCACCGCATCGGCGGGGCCTTCCAGCAGTTCCCCCACCCGCTCGGGGGTCATCTCCTCCGCACGGGCCCGGTGAAAGGTGACATTGCTCGGCCACTGCTTGGCCTCGGCCACCTCCAACATCCCCGGGGAAGCGTCCACCCCGACGATGCGCGCGGTGGGGAAGGCCTCCAGCAGGGCGGTGGTGGAAGCGCCCGTGCCGCAGCCCAGATCCAACAGCCGCAGTCCCGTCCCCGGGCCGGGGAGGGCCAACCGACGCACCGAGGTGCGCAGGTCCCGGTGATAACCGGGGTGGGCCGCCACCAGCCGATCGTAGGCCGCCGCGGCGTGGTCGAACTCGTCGGTGACCGCTCCGGTCCTTGCAAGGTCGGTCGATGTGGTCACGTCACGTCTCCTTTCGGGTCAGCGCCTGTGGCGGTACGACCCGCCAGGTACTCCAAGGGGCATGCTGGGGTCATGGCCGACTACGACGTGGTGATCATCGGCGCCGGGGCCGCGGGGCTCACCCTGACCCATCACATGGGGCGGGTCAACGAACGACGCGACCGACCACTTCGCACGGCGCTGGTCGAAGCACCCCCGGGGCCGCACACCCCACCACCGCGTACCTGGTGTTTCTGGGAGCCCGACGGGGGAGTGTGGGATTCGCTGTTGGCGGCCCGCTGGTCGGACCTGTCCTTCTTCGGGTCCGACGGCGCAGAGCACCGCTCCTCGGCCGACCCGTACGTCTACAAGATGCTGCGCTCGACCGACGTGGATGCCCACGTGCGTGCCTCCGCCGACGAGTATCTGGATCAGCGGGAACTGTTCGTCGACGGTGTCGAGGACGGCTTCGAGCACGCCACCGTCCACGCAGATGCGCCCTGCGGGGGACGGGAACACCTCACTGCCCGTTGGGTGTTCGATTCGCGGCCGGCCGCACCGGTCTCCACCGGACGTACCCGTCTGCTTCAACACTTCCGGGGGTGGTTCGTGCGCGCACCCACCGATCTCTTCGACCCGGCGGCCGCCGTCCTGATGGACATGCGCACCCCCCAACCCCGGCGCGGGGTGGCCTTCGGTTACGTGCTCCCGTTGTCACGCCGTGAAGCACTGGTGGAGTACACCGAGTTCGGCCGTACGGCCCTGACCACCGCCGAGTACGAACGTGCCCTCAAGGACTACTGTGACCGGGTGGGCGTACCCGACGTCGAGGTCGTCTCCGCCGAACAGGGCGTGATCCCGATGACCGACGCCCGCTTTGCCACCAGAGTGGGCAAACGCCTGTTCCGCGTGGGTACCGCCGGAGGCGCCACCCGGCCCTCCACCGGGTACACCTTCAGCGGTGTCGATCGCCAGGCCACCGCGATCGCGAAGGCTCTGGCCGAGGACCGGGTCCCGGTGCCCCCCGTCCCGCATCGCTCCCGGCACCTGACCATGGACGCGATCATGCTCCGTGCCCTGGACAGCGGGCGGGTGTCGGGTGCCGACTTCTTCACCCGACTCTTCGCCGGCAACAGGCTCGGTGACGTTCTTGCCTTCCTGGACGGTGACTCCCGGTTCTCACGCGAGTTGACGATGGGGTTGACCACACCGGTGGCCGCGATGTCCCTGAGTACCGTCGACCACTTCTGGCATGCCCTGGGGTCCCGCCTCACACGCGGGCTCAGGAACACCGGGGGTGGGCACAACCACCCGATCCACCGGGGGTAACGTTGCTCGAAGTTTCCTCGTAAAACGAGAAACAGGGAAAACGAGCTTCTGGAAGGATGGGTTCCGACGGTGAGGACACGGGACCAACACACTCCCGCACGATCCCGATGGTGGGTCGGCGTTGCCCTGGTGATCGGTCTGGTGTGGCTGCTCGGGGCGGGCCCGCTCGGGATGTTCCTCGGCAAACTCGGGGAGGTACAGACCAACGACCCCGGTGCGTTCCTTCCGGTGGACGCGGAATCCACCGAGGTGGAGGAAATCGCAGAAGACTTCGACCGGAAGGACAGCGTCCCCGCGATCGTGGTCCTGTCCGACGACGAGGAACTCACCGAACCCGAACTGGCCGACATGGCCGCCCTGGCCGAACGGATCACCGCGGAACCTTGGGTGTTGGGGCAGGTCATCGGCCCGATCCCGGGGGAGGAGGACCCCGCCGTCGCCCAGCTCGTGGTCCCCGTCGACGCGCAGTACGACACCGGTGCATCGGTGCAGGAACTGCGTGACCTCCTCGCCGACCAACCCATCGACGGAATCCGGACCCAGGTCACCGGACCCGCCGGATACGCGGCCGACCTCGTGGCGGCCTTCGGTGGGATCGACTCCACCCTGTTGCTCGTTGCGATCGCAGCGGTCCTGCTCATCCTGGTGGCGGTGTACCGTTCACCGCTGCTTCCGATCCTGGTGATCATCGCAGCACTGTTGGCCTTGGGCTTGTCCGGAGCGTTGGTCTACGTGGCCGCGGACATCGAGTTGGTCAGCCTCAACGGCCAGAGCCAAGGAATCCTGTTCATCCTGGTGGTGGGCGCCTGTACCGACTACGCGCTCCTGCTCGTGGCCCGCTATCGGGAGGAGCTGACCATCCGGGAACAGATACCCGGCGCCGTGCTCGCCGCGATCCGGGGTGTCATCGGCCCCGTCCTGGCCTCCGGGGGAACCGTCATCCTGGGTCTGCTCTGCCTGCTGGCCGCGGACCTGGCCTCCACCCGCAGCCTGGGCCCCGTGGTCGCCATCGGGGTCGCCGCCGCGATGCTCTCCGCGATGACCTTCCTCCCCGCGGCCCTGGCCCTGTGCGGCCGCGCCGCCTTTTGGCCCACCGCCCCACACCACGAGCGGCACGAGGAGGATCAGGACATCGATCAGGTTCTGGGCCGACACCCCCTCTGGGGCCGCATCACCGCAGTGGTCGCCGATCGCCCCCGCGCCTTCTGGGTGGGCACCACAGTGGTACTGCTCGCAGCGGCGGTGTTTGCCCCCCAGTTCAGTGCCCAGGGCACCGGTCAGGCGGAGAACTTCCGCACCGAGGTCGAGGCCGTGGACGGACAGGAGACCCTCGACCGGGGCTTTGGCGCCGACTCCAGCGCCGCCCCCGCCCTGGTGGTGGCCGAGGAACCCTACCTGGACGAGGTCGTGGCGGCCGCCGAGAGCGTCCCCGAGGTGGAGCGGGCCACCCCGGTGGGCGAGGAAGGTCCCCCGGGCGCCGACACCACCCCCCTGGTCGAGGACGGTCGTGTCCTGATCGAAGTGGTGTTGGCCGCCGACCCCGAGTCCAGCCGGGCGGTGGACGCCGTACGCGATGTGCGCGCGAAGGTCGGTGAGATCGCCGGAGCCAACGCCCTGGTCGGTGGGGTGAGCGCCACCGACCTGGACACCCTGGAGACCGCTCAGCGGGACTTCGTGGTGGTGGTACCGCTGGTCCTGGTGGTGGTTTTCCTGGTGCTGATCCCACTGTTGCGCTCGCTGGTGGCCCCGCTGTTGCTGATGGTCGTCAACGTGCTCTCCTTCGCCACCGCCCTGGGTGTGGGCACCCTGGTGTTCGACCACGTCCTGGACCTGCCCGGGGCCGACCCGGTGGTGCCGCTGTTCGCCTTCGTGTTCCTGGTGGCGTTGGGGATCGACTACAGCATCTTCCTGATGTCCCGGGCCCGGGAGGAAACCCTTGCACACGGGCACCATGAGGGGATCATGCGCGCCCTGACCGTGACCGGAGGGGTGATCACCTCCGCGGGGGTGGTCCTGGCGGCCACCTTCGCCGCGCTGGCGGTGATCCCGCTGCTGTTCCTGCTGCAGGTGGCCTTCCTGGTGGCCTTCGGTGTCCTGGTGGACGCACTGGTGGTCCGAACGCTTCTGATTCCGGCGTTGTCGCTGGATGTGGGTCCACGTCTGTGGTGGCCCGGCCGTGCCGGTCGGGTTCGGCAAGCCGGACCGGACCGGGCCGAAACCTCACGGCAAGGAGCGTGAGACGGCTACAGCGCCTCGCCCGGGAGGTCTTGGTAGGCCCGACCGAGTTCACGCACCAGTGCGGACTGGGGCAGGTGTGCTCCGTCGATGGTGGAGACCGCACGCACCCCCGTCGCGGCGTTCGTGGTGAAGGCCCCCTTCATCCTGGTGCCGATGGCACTCGTGACCGGCCGGACGGAAACGGGCACCCCGAGGGTGTCGGCCACCTGATCCACCAGCTGGGCCGTCACCCCGGGCAGGCAGGGTGCCTGGGGCCAGATGATGCCCGCCCCGTCCAGGAAACCGATGTTCCAGGTCGGGCCTTCGGAGACACGGCCGTCGGCCCCGGTGAACAGGGCGTCGTCGTACCCGTCCAACTGTGCTGATCGGCGCTGCCGGAGCACCCCGAACAGCCCGGTGCTCTTGACCTGGGGAGCGTCGCGGACGAACGCGCGGGTGCCCAGGCGCACCGGTGGTGGGGGAACGGTCGAGGACGGGGCGGGACGGGTGGTGACCAGGATCTGTGGCAGGGACCGGGCGCTCGGACGGGCCAGATCGATCCCGGGGTCGTAGACGGTGACCCGGACCACGCACGGGAAGGTGTGGGCGCGGGCGGCACGGCGGGCGAGTTCGCGGACCCGAGGGATGTCCAGTTCGGTACCGAACAGGGTGCGGCAGTCCCGTGCGAGCCTGTCCATGTGCAGGCCCAGGCCACGGACTCGAAGATCTGTGACCAGCATGGTCGTGAAGTGTCCGTAACCGTACAGGGCAAGGCCCGCGAGTTCTCCCGTGCTGACGGGGCGTCCGTTCAGTTCCATCGCACCTCATGATGGCACTTCACGTCCGTACGCGGTGGGGGTGGCCCGGGCGACTCGTGGGACGCGATACCACACCTCGATCGGTTCGAAAACAGCTTGCAGGAAGGTGTTCCACGAGACAGGATCGACTCCGGTCGAGGTGGCCGATCGGATCGAGAGAGCGGTGGCAGCCTGATGCTGGAGATCGACAAGGTCGGCAAGGACTACCGGAAGGCCTCTGTCCCGGCCCTCGACGACGTCTCCCTCACCTTCGGTCCCGGCGAGGTGGTGGCGGTCATCGGGTTCAACGGTGCCGGCAAGACCACCCTGTTCGACATGGCCGCGAAACTGATCAGACCCACCCGGGGCAGTGTGCGCTGCTCCGTGCCGCCCCATCGGGTCGGATGGTGCCCTCAGCGCACCGTCGTCGACTGGTCCCTCACCGTCCGGCAGAACATCGCCCTGGGGCTCGAACTGCGCACCGGCCTGAGACGTCGCATCACCCGAGAGCGGATCGACGGGTTGTGCGACCTGATGGGGTTGACCGGGTACATCGACCGGGAGGCCGAGACCCTCTCCGGCGGCGAACTGCGTCGCACCCAGACCGCCCGGGCGATCGCCGGTGACCCCGACCTGATGATCTTGGACGAGCCCACCACCGGGCTGGACCCCGACGCCATCGCCCGTATCTTCACCCATGTGTGTGAGCGGGCACAGCAGGGTGCGACCGCGCTCATCAGCACCCATGAGACCTCTCGGTTCGCGCAGTACTGCACCCGGGTCGTGGCCCTGCACCGGGGCAGGCTCATCGCCGACCAAGACATCGAGGACTTCCTCACCTCGACCGGAGGCGGGGACGACCTGTGGACCGGCTACCGAACCCTCGTCGCTTCCGTGCCTCCCAGTACTCCAACCCCCTGATTCAGCAAGGAACCTTGCGTGCGCACCCTTGTCCTGACCAAGTACCACGCCCTGTCCATGTGGAACTGGCGGGTCATGTACCTTGGCCGACTCATCGAACCGATCGCCTACTTCGCTTTCCTCGCCCCCGGTGTCGCGGGCCTGTCCGGTGGCCCACTGGACGAGTACATGGCGTTCGTCCTCAGCGGTATGGCCTGCCTGCTGGCCTTCCGTGCGGCCACGAACACGCTCTCCGACGTGGCCAACGACCGCAAGTGGGGAGTGTTCGCCATCCATCACATGCAGGGCGGCGGCCCCGTGGGTTACCTGGTGAGCATCATGGCGGTGTCGGCCGCGCTGTTCACCGCGCAACTGTCCATCCTGCTGCTGCTCGCCGTGCTCATCGGTGGAAGTGGAACCCTCACTGTGACCACCGCCCTGTGGCTGCTCCTCGGCAGCGGACTGGTGACCGCGGGCTGGGTGGGTCTGGGCGCGCTCGTCGGTGCCCGGTTGAACTCCTACGATCAGCGGGATCTGCTGATCACCGTCACCACCCTGCCCGTGGTGCTGTCCGCACCGCTGTTCTACCCCTTGGAGTCGGTCCCTGGTTACCTGCGGGCGGTGGCGGCGGCCAACCCTTTGACCTACCAGGTCGCGTGGCTGCGCCTGGACGGCTGGGGGCCGTGGTCGGCCTTGGCTGCGTGCGTGGTTTGGGCCCTGGTGTGCGGCGCGGCCGCGGTGGCGAGTTTGCACACCGCGGAGAAGATCACCCGCGAGCAATAGTCATCATGGGGGTGGGAAATCTTCCCCAGCAGAGAACACAGTTCTCACCGGGTG